>JBFJMG010000006.1:0-19287 GCA_041634015.1 Nitrosopumilaceae archaeon | reverse complement strand
GCTGTTCTAAATCAAACTCTAAGAAAGGGTTTAAAGTAAAACCTCATTTTTATTTTTTTAAATCAACTACTTTCAGTGAGATCTAAGCTAAATTTTGATCGTAGGTTAAAACCTAGAATTAGATAATTTTTTTACTATATTTTTCAAGATATCTAGTATTGAAACAATCATCTCAAGATATCCGCAAGGCAATTGAGATGAAATGGCAAGAATACTTGTCAAAGTATGGGAACCTATTTTCTTCAGAATTCATCAGTGGAACATCTCCCCCCTCAGTTTTTGTAGGGAGTCATAATTATCCAAAAATTTCAGTGGGTCCTATGGTTCCTCCAATTCATGGTGATACCCGATTACTCGATTCGCCAGAAAAATGGCTGGGAAAAAGTCTGGAAGAGATTGTAAACTATAGACTAAATTTGGTAAGGGGAATCAAAAAGGTTATGGTGGATAATCCTTCTGGGCGATATATCGAAAGTTTACAAGAATTTGCAATGTCTTCATTACCAATCGATTCAGATATTCAATTTCAAAAAGCCACCTCGCCAGTGACATCTGTAGATGGGCAAAGCGCACCATTTGGACCAATTGGTGAGGTAAAATCGGTAAAATTTTCAAATTCTCATTCGCAAACACAAATACAAAAAGTCTACTACGATAAGGATCTCAAAGCACAAGACGCGGTTCTGAAATTATACAATACTGGCATAGACATTTCCCAAATTCAAAAATGTCTTAGCATTGGCATGATGGGCAAAAAAAGAAAACTTGTACCCACACGTTGGAGCATCACTGCAACTGATGATATAATTTCAAATTCACTAAGAGAAGAGATTTTAGATTTTCCTATAATCGACACCTCCAAAGTTTTCACATTTGAGCATCTTGGAAATTTATTTTCTGTAATACTTTTTCCACATAGATGGTTGTTTGAAATGATAGAAGCTTGGTATTCAAATGGAGTCTTGGGATTTGGCTCAGACTCTGAGAATGCAAGTGGGATTGATCATCCTCCTGCAATAGCTGGCGCATATTTTGCTGCAAAACTTGGAGTTGCAGAATATCTTGCAAAAAAACAACAACAAAGCGGAGTTTTGATATTGCGAGAAATCCGACCTGAATACGCAGTACCTGTAGGGGTTTGGCAGGTCCGTGAAGGGATACGAGCTGCCATGAAACAAAAACCTAGCCTGGTTGATGGTTTTGATGAGGGAATAAAACTTGCTTGTAGGCATCTAAGCATTAGCAAAAAAGAATGGCTGAGTCACGGAAATATTGCCAAATTAAGAAACCAAACAACAATTTCCGATTACTTTTAACCAGAATATTTATGTGCCAAATTTCTTGCGGAATTTGTGCAAAATAAAAATCTCATATTTTCAATAATTATAATTGCAAGTCCAATACTTTTTGCACTAGTGGTATTTCCTGACACTTTTAGTCTTAGCTGGAATCAAGGAAGAGGAGGATTTTTGTTTGCACTTGCGTTCATTGTTGCAGAATTAGTTGGTCTAAAGTTACAAATCTCTACCAAAAGAATTCTTGCAGTTATCCCATTAGCTGCTCTAACGATTTCGTATATAGTCGCATTAGAATATGGATTAAGGGAGTATATTGAACAAGGGGCGCAATTTTACAATGTAGAATTAATTTTTTCTTGGATCTGGCTTTGGGACTTTGTTATTATGACAGTATTTGTTGTTGTGACTCTTACTATTTACTTTGGAAAAAGATGGATTAGGATTTCTCCTGCAGGACCCATTTTTCTTGCTGGCAGTGCAATGATTCTTTCACTTGATGCATTTTTCCCTTATGACTCGTTGGGACCATTACAATTTTTCGTACCGCATCTAGTAAATATCAACGTCTTTTTGGTTTCCCTCTTTGATGTTGGTGTAATTACTGCAAGGGACAATCTAATGTTTTTGCGTGGCGATCATGGACCCTTTGCCCTGCAGGTATTTTGGCCCTCAGCTGGAGTACATAGTATAATCATCTACTCTTTGGTAATGATGGCATTTTTACTAAAGATGAATATCCCTCGAAACCGAAAGGCCGTCTATTTCGTTGTGGGAATATTAGGAACAATCGGGGTAAATGTAATTCGAATTTTCTCTCTTTCAGTTTATGCCCTTAAGGTAACCACTGATGCGGAAAAATGGGAAGAGTTTCACTCCGTTGCAGGTGAAATCATGTTTTTGCCATGGCTTTTTATCTTTTTGATGGTGGTAATGGTTATTGAAACTAGGAGACTCAAAAAACTTGAAGAAAGAAAACCTCAAAAATAATTAGTAATGTTGCTCTGCCCTGAAATCTCAGATAACTCCGAAACCTTTACCCCCAAACGTCTTACCATTTTTTCCTGGTCAAGTAATGCTTCTCGTAACAACTGCTCAGAAATTTTTTCAAGCTCTTCTATGCTTATAGTATGGTTTCTAAGCATTCGGGATTTGGTTTTGTTTGAAAGATCTGATTGGACAAATTGAATGGTTATGGATTTGAACATTTTTTTATTCTTTAAAACGACCGCATGTAGTTCCTGACAAATTTGCTTTAGATTTTGTAAAAGAAAGGTAAACTCCTTTGAATCTTTTTTCAAGGTAATAATTTTGCTAAATGAAATCCGGGGCTCTCTCTCCTTTACTGGTTCGTGATCGATCCCTCTTGCAGCATTGAAAATGTAGGCACCAGTCTTTCGACCAAAAAATTTATTCAAAGTAAAAATATCTAACTTTTTCAAATCAGAAATCTTTTCTAATCGCATCTCTGTGAATTTTTCTTCTGTTTTTTTGCCAATTCCAGGAATCTCTCGAATTTTTAGATCATCCAAGAAACTTTCGATTTTTTCAGGAGAAACAACTGTTAATCCATCTGGCTTCTTAAAATCCGAGGCAATTTTTGAGATCAATTTATTTGGAGATAGCCCAATAGAGCATGTTAACTTTATTTTCTCTCGTATTTCATTTTTAATTTGCTGAGCCAGATGGCTTGCCTTTGTAAAATCCCCTTGGGTTCTCTTTGTGATATCAAGATAAGCCTCATCTTTTCCAACGTATTCAAAAACATCTGCATAACTTTGAATAATTTTCATTGCTGCCTCTGAAATCTCCATGTAAAATTCAAAATCTGCGGGTAAAAAAACAGATTGGGGTAACTCAACAAGTTTTTTTTTTGCAAAAGCAATAGGGATTCCCGATTTTACACCATATTTTCTTGCAACATAATTAGCGGTAGCGACTGCTCCGCTATCTCCTCCTCTATCAGAAAAAATACAAACTACTACTGGTTTTGTTTTTAATTTTTGATTACGGATTTCCTCGCATTGTGCATAAAAATAATCAAAATCTATGTGTAATACGATAGAGTTTTCCATTAGCTTTGATACTAAAAAAAAGCATATTATGATATCGAAATGCAATTAGACTAAATACTGTTCAAAATATTAGGTCTTCATGCCATATCCACTAAATTCTGAAAAGGATGGAGTAAAGATAAAACCTGAACTGATGGAAAAAGAGAAGCTATATCATTGCTTATTTAAAGAAAAAATAATTCTTGTATACAAAGATACTCAGGAATTTCTTCATTGTTATGAAATCGAAGAAACAGACCTAGTTCATAAAATAAAATCCATGACTGATCAGGATGATATTGAAAAAATTTTTGAAGATTACCTAAAACGTCAAGACCTTAATCATTAAATAAAAGTGAGTTAAAGTTTCAAATTGTAGGATAACGATTTGTTCGGAAGAAAAAAACCAAAAGACGCTGAGGATATTTTATCGGAATTTCAAAAAACCCAAGTAGAACAAAAACCCAAATTTGACGAGTCTGAGCAATCTACAAACGAGAAATTTGAAAAAATTAAGGAAACTACAGAAACATTCACAGAATCTTCAAAAGTTGAGCAGACACCTCCAGCCCCCAAACCTGAACCCGTTCTTGAATCTCCAGAACCTGAACCTGTCCTAGAAGCCCCCAAACCTGAACCCGTTCTTGAATCTCCAGAACCTGAACCTGTCTTGGATTCTCCAAAAGATGAAGACATGCAGGTTGGCCATGAAGAACCACAATTGAATAAGGAAATCCAAAATGATGATGAGGGTGTACGTGAACGAAACGTAATTTTTGTAGGTACGAAACCGATTATGACATACGTAACTGCAACACTAACCCAACTAGCATCTCAACCAACTGTTACCATAAAGGCACGAGGAAAAAGAATCACCCAAGCAGTTGATGTTTCGCAGATGATTGTAAAGAGGATGAATACCGTGGGTTACACCATAAGCGATGTTAGAATTGCATCTGATTCACTCACATCCCAAGATGGTAAGCAGCGAAACGTTTCTACAATGGAAATTGATATTAAAAAAATCGATTCTTAAAAGTAATTCATTCTTATTTATAATCATTATAGCATCACTGTTCTTGGTTCTAGGAATTTTACTTTCTGATTCTTGTGGAACATTGCAAATTAGCTTGCTAAATGACATAAACAAGTATGAGCAGAACTTAGACCCTGATTTTTGTGATGCGTTGTTAAATAAAATTCAAAATTATAATGAGCAATGTCAACCAGAAATTGAAATATTAGATTGTGGTTAAGAAAAAGATTCAACCAGATAAACGGCACCAAAATAAAATAGTATGGCACTAAGAATAATTATAAAAATTTTAAAATATTTTTTAGATAGGATGTATGCACTCTTTTTTGCAAGAAATGCTGTAGAGCCCAACCATAGGTAGTCCATCCAAATGTGCATTAAAAATAAAATAAAAATTCCAGTAAATGACCACAAAATCAATGAGTCAGCAATCAATTTGAAACCAATTGTAAACCACCAAATTAAGAAAAATGGATTCAATCCACTTAGTATAATTCCAGCAAAAAAAGGTCCATTTGTTGATTTAATTTTTGAATTTTCCCTTGTTTTTAAAACCGATCTGATTTGCAATCCTCCAAATGCAAACAAGCCCAAAGCCCCAAAAAATGCTATTATTTTTTGAAACTCTGGAAAAACTTCCATAGAAAAAACACCTATCCCAAGCAAAACTATCAAAGGTAATTCCACCAGGGTATGCCCTACTGCCATTTTGAGGCCAGCCTTTGCTCCACCCTTTAGCCCATATCCGATATTTGCTGTAAATAATGGGCCCGGTGCCATCACTCCTGAAGAAGAAATTACAATCACTAATGCAAAAAAACCAAGCCATTCTTCCATTATGATCCTACCATATATGATGAAAATTTTTTTTTTTGGATTATTTACCTGTACATATCTTCTCGAAGATTCCTAGTTTGCTCATCTGTTTCTCGCAGATCTTTTTCTGCTTTTTCAGCTTCCTTTTGAAGCGATGAAATATCGCAGGATGTACCAGGAACAAGTTTGGACATGGCCATGCATAATTGGGCACTTGATTTAAAATCAGGCCCAATCTGGCTTGAATTAAATAAAATAACCATTACATTTTGTTCATTTAACAGACCCTGATTCAATAATGCTCCCGGAATTCCTGGGATTGTACCATGTTGTAAAATTTCTACCCCTGATTTTTGTAGTTTGGTTCTTGCCTCCTCCGTACTCCCTGCTGCAATAATTTTTTCTTCCCCAGATTGCGTTTTTACAGCCACGCTGCTAACAATATAGGAAACTTTGTGCTCTTTTGCCCATCTTAGCATTTCTCTAGCTATTGGTTTGTGCATTGATTCATGTAAGGTCAAATAAGAATTGAAAATTGCAACTTTTAGATCAGAATTTGCAAAAATTCTTGTTGGAAAATTAGGCTTCCCGTTTTTGATGACACTAACGGCTGGAAAACTGTCCGAATCAATTATTCCTACCAAATCAAAATTAGTTGTGTGGATAAGGGATTCAGTTGCAATCGCACTGGAAAAACCAACAGATGGAAAACCATCAATTAGATAGCCGTTTTCCAAATTAATGGATTTGAATTCTTTAATGCGAAAAAGCGAATTAGGACTCAACGATACTATCTTCTTGGGATTGAATAATAGGCTTATGCCCAAATAACTCTCTTTTTGAACTCATTTTTTAAAAAAACTGGTTAAAATTTAGCCAATTTGGAACTTCAAAATCTGCCTCTTTTCCACCTTGTTTAAGGCTAATTTTGACCAAATGAGGTTATGATAGACCACCAGATGAAGAATTCTCTTAGATCATTCTTTAGTTATTGCCCTAGTTTTTCAAAGGGTCTTTTTTTTGCCGCAGCTTTATCCGTATTGATTATTGGCCTATCTAGTCCAAATTACTCCTATGCCACTCATCAATCTGAAAATCTTGTCTGGCAGGTTGTGATGATTACAAGTGATAAAGCTTGTAGCAATTATCATCATCAAATGGCAGAAAAGTATAGTGAAATCACTGAGGGTTACTTTAAGCTATACCAACAAGATGAAGATCACTACCAACCGGTATGTCTAACAGAGGCTAATTTTTCAATAAAGTATGAAAAACCAAATGATCTCGATTTGTTAATTGTCGCTTACGATAAAAACAAGGGTGAAAAAGATCTTCATTCACTATCAATAGGTGGACTTTATACTCACTCTGGTGATGACCTTATGCAAAACCATACCATTATTTTCTGTGATTGTTCTGATTTTAATTATTCCAACCCGACTTGGATTCTAAGTCATGAATTATCTCATTTTATACTCCATTATCTTGGATTTGATCTCTCAATTGTAGAAGATGAAATTCATGAAAGAGATAGTAGATATGATTATTGTGTTGAGAATCATAAATCCGCATCATGTGAAGGGGTGACTGAAAAAATCAAAAGTGAAAAATTTGGTGCTTCATACATTGTAATGGCACCCTACGAGTCTGCAATCGGCGAAAGTTTTCATCTAGAGTCTGAGGATATATTTTTGTATGACACTGAAATCCAAATGCTCTCTGAAATCACCAAATGGTGGAAGGAAGGAAAAATCTCAGATTATTATTATGCAAAAAGCTTGGAAATTCTTTCAGGAGTTTCTTCCGAACGAATTGTAAACTCTGAAGAATCTCTAATAAAAAATTCCAAATTTATTCTAGTGGCCGAACCACCAAAAACAGTTCAAAATGATAATTCAATAGACATTATTTCAAAGTCACAGGAAATTTTAGAAAATCTGCATATAGGCGACTTTGAATTTGAACAAAATACTGATATTGAAATTCCTGGCTGGTTTAAAACCAGTTCTGAACTTTGGTTGAAGGGGGAAATAAAAAATGATGAGTTCATCTCAGGGATGGATGCTTTTCTGAGCTCTGAGGATCCATCTGATTATATCGATAACAATGACGTATCAGTTGAAGATATTATCGAGGAGGGAATGATATTTTTTGAAGATGAAGAATATTTAGAGGCTATTACCTTCTTTGATAAAGCAATTTGGAAAAGCATGGATGATGGCTCACCGAATCTACAAGCAATGAACGCAAAGGCCTTTGCTCTTTTTATGCTTGGAAATTATGATGATTCAATAGTGTATTACGATTCTGTTCTTGATTTGGATTCAAAGAACCATGAAGCATTACTAGGTAAAGCACGTAATTTGGCCCAAATGGGGCAATATGAAGAAGCCAAGAAATATTTTGATGATGCAGTTTTCACAAAGACATTTTTGTAAAGTTTTTTTATAAATTCTAAATAATTATTTTAATTTAGAAAGTAATGCCGAATAAATAAACGGCAAAATGGTGGTAGCTTCGGCATGAATGGTTGTTTGTTGAGCTTTTTTTGTAACCTTTCCCCAAGAAATTGCCTCTCTGACAAGAGCTCCGCTGAGGCTACCATCAAATTCTTGTGCAGTCGTAATGTATACGGCATAATCTAATCCTTCACGATATTGATTCCACCATAAAGTGTGGTGTTTTGAAATCCCCCCTCCAATCATAAGAGCTCCTGATTTTTCAGCTTTGAAAATTAAACCTGATAATAGATTTGAATCAGAAATCAAATCTAACTTAAAATCGGGATGCTTTTGGGAGAATAACCAAATTTGGCTTCCTACGGCGCCATCCATAATTCCTGGAACGATAACCGAAATTTCGTTTTTAAAAGCCCAATAAAGGAAGGAATCTTCTCCTAGGTGTTTTCCTATCATCTTTGAGATGTCGGCAGTTGACATCTCTCGTACGCCATTTTTGTACTCCTCTTCCAGAAAAGACTGCATTTTTTCTTCAATAAGTGGCCCATAACTTTCCATTGGAACTAGGACATTTCCTAATCTGTGAATGTTTAGATTGGCTAATTCTTTATCATCCATTGTAAATGATCCTTCCTTGTAATTTGAGAAATGTCTTGCAATGTCATGATCAAGGGCACCACAAGTAGTTATTACAACGTCACAAAATTTTTTTTCCATGAAATTTTTTATTATTCCTCTCAGTCCTGTTGAAACAAGGGCTCCCACAAAGGAGAAGAATTTGAGACATTTTTTATCACAAATCATTGTTTCTAAAATTTGCAGGCCGGCAGAAAGGTTAGTTGATTCAAATCCACCTGATTGTGACATTTCATCAAAAATTTTTTCTAGGCTAGTATTTTCATCTATAACTATATCTTTTATTGGATTGCCAGGCTCAATCATGCTCCAAAAAATTGTTAGCTGATATAAAATCCTGTCTTATTTTTCTACAAATTAAAGAAAAATATTTTTAATTTTTTTGGAAACCTTTAAACCCCCTCCAATAAGACAAATGCCGATTGACCGAAAAAATAAAAGTTGGTCTTGTGGGAATTGGAAATTGTTTTGCAGGTTTAATTGAAGGAATTGAATATTATCGAAGAAACCCTTCGCAAAAAGTTACGGGTATAATCCACGACAAACTCGCAGACTATGACATTCATGATATAGAATTTGTAATTGGATTTGATGTGGGAGAAAATAAAATTGGCAAAACAATCAATGAAGCAATTTATGAATATCCAAACATGGTGGACTGGATTCCAAAAGAAGAGATGCCCAAAACAAATGCCCTCGTTTATGAGAGTCCTGCACTTGACGGCGTTGGACTTTGGGTTGAAAATCGAGTAAAGCCAATTAAGAGTAATAAAACAAATTCAGAATTAGAGCAAGAAATTAAAAAATTAATTAAAGAATCAGGTGCTGAAATTCTTGTCTCATATTTGCCTGTTGGCTCAGATAAGGCTACAGAATTTTGGGCCCAAATTTGCCTTGATACAAACACTGCCTTTGTAAATTGCATTCCCTCATTTATTGCCTCAGATGAAGCCTGGTCAAAAAAATTCAAGGACAAAAACATACCTGTAATTGGTGATGATATCAAAGGTCAGGTGGGTGCAACTATTGTTCACAGGACACTTGCCAGGCTCTGCAATGATCGTGGAACAAAAATTGAAAAAACATACCAAATCAATGTGGGTGGGAATACCGATTTTTTGAATATGAAGGAGCAAGAACGCCTTGTGAGCAAACGGATTTCAAAAACAGAAAGCGTTCAAAGTCAACTAGATGAACGGTTAGATGATGATCAAATTTATGTAGGTCCGTCTGATTTTATTCCCTTTTTAGGAAATACAAAATTGATGTTCATGAGAATTGAAGGACGCCAGTGGGCAAACATTCCATACAATATGGAAGTAAGATTAGAAGTTGACGATAAAGCCAATTCTGCTGGAATAGTCATCGATGCGATTAGGTTAGCCAAAATTGCACTTGATAGAAAAATTGGTGGTACTATATTACCAGCTAGCGCATATCTGATGAAACATCCCTTAAAACAAATGAGTGATCCTCAGGCAAAAGTGGCATGTGAGGATTTTGTTGCTGGCAAAACCTAGAGATTTTTCAAAAGACTAGGGTTACGCTCCACGTTTGTTTGAACTGAATCAACTCCCTCTTAATTGGAATATTAAATTGGAAACTTTGTGGAACAATTTCAAAGATCAATTAATTATTCTCTAGTTTTGTTGGCGATTGGAATTTTATTTGCTGTTCCAGACCATTCTCATTTATTTGGATTACAAAGTGTAGAAGCAGAACGAGAAATTGAATTGGTAGGAATTACCAAAAACATCATTGATCTAAATGATCCCGAAATAGATAGAAGCATCTGTGTTTTTGCAGAATTTACTGATTTTGATTTATCTGATGGACGCTTTATCATGAAAATAATAGATCAAAAAACAGGTAAAGTAACTTATGATTCAAAAATTATTGTAGGAAGCACAAAGACTACTCCTACTGCTAATTTCAAATCTGCAGTAGGATATATCGTGACTGAAAATATGATTGACAAAAAACAGGTCGTTGGTGGAAGCTATGTTATAGAAATCAGCACATTGGATGGAGTTGTAAGCAAGAGGATGCCTTTTACCATTAAACCATTTCCCTCAAACGGGGGTGGTTCTAGTTTTAGCTCACCCGCAATAGGTAAAGTAACATTTGCCACTCTAGGAAATCCTGAAAATGGATTTGGCGGTATCATTCAGAATCTTGATTTAAACTCAATTAGTACCACTCAGATTCTCAATACTGGAGATGATGCACTCATTAGAGTGGAATTAAATGATCCTGATGGAATTAATGACATAGATCATGTCACTATCTATCTAAATTATCGGGGAACTGGCCCACTCATCCCATTTAATTCGATTGACACTTTTATAACCTACAAAAAAGGTCAACCTCTAATAATCAACGATCCAAATGATCTGATAAACACCGCAGACATTAACATTTTAAAAATAGATACTTCCAACTTTGCTTTAAATTTAGAAATTAACTTTGAGAAACCCATGGATACCTCAAACATAGCAGTTAGAAGCTGGGATTTGGCAAGAAACGTAGTCGCAACGGAATTCGTAGATGCAATTAAGGTAATAAATCCAGAAATCAATTCAATTAAAGGGGTAACTAAACCCTCAATTTCAAATTGGATAGATACAAGCTTTGATTGGTGGTCTCAGGGACTGATAACTGATTCAGAATTTTTTAACACCATTGAATTTTTAACAATTAATGGTATTGTGCAAACTGACTTTAATACAATAATATCAAATCTAATTGAAAATTCTCGTTAAGATCTAAAAATATTGTTTAATTCTCAATTGGGGTACAATATGTGAATACCTTATGTATGGTTGAATCTAATTTTTTGATATGGGATTTCTAGACAAAATGAAAGAAACCGCTGAAAAAAGCATCAAAGAAGGTATCGAAAAAGGTACAGATGTAGGAAAAGAGGCTTTTGAGAAAGGAAAGGATACAGTTTCTGAAGGCGTAGATAAAACCAAAGATTCTGCTAAAAAAGCAACTGATAACCTCTAATCCATTTCTTTTTTATTTTCTTTGGATTTTATAACCGGAATCCAGGATTCTAAAAATTTTATTCCTAATTCTGTTACGTTTTGAACTGATTTATTATATGTCTCAAAAAAATCTGCAGAAATTTCAATCAACGATTTTTCTTTTATGTCGCAACCTTTTGCCTCTTTGGAAACCTTTTGGTTTACTTGATTGGGAAATATGGGGAAGTTAAATCCAAAAAGGTTGTCAAAATTCTTTTTTAGTGAAATTTCAGAACTTTTTATTTGATTTTGAGATTGTGTAATCGTGTTTATATCGTTTATTGATTGGCAATAAGACAAAACCACGCCGTTTAGCCACTTAAAGTAGTTGCTAATTCCTTCTGAATACATTTTAAATGCATTTATCCCTGAGTGTGAAATTTTTATTGGCACGTTTTCTTTGGGTTGCTCTATTTTTGATGTAACTTTTGTTTGGTTTATTTTACAGGGATCCCCAAATGAATCTTCAAAGTTTGTTTGCATTTTGGAAAATCTTTCTCTCTTTTCATTATACTGCTTATCGATTATATCCAATTGAGCGTGGATATCTTCCAATTTGGCAAAAGTTTTTTGATATTCGTTTTTCATAGTTGTTAATTTTTCCTTTTCCATTTGACTTGGCATCAAGATATTTTTTAAATCAATGTTTGATTTGTATATGCTATATTTTTGATCATTACTTTTGGTTTCGTTTTTGGGTTGTTGGAGATTTATTGATATTCCTGCTTCTGAAATCAATGATTTTATTTTATCAAATTCTTCTTTTAATTCGTCGAATGCGTGCAAATAATGATTCGTCGAATCATCAATATACTCATTATATTTTTCGAGATTTTTCTCGTATGATCCAAAAGTGTTCTTAAAATCCTGGCCCAAATCTAACCTTTTACCATCTTTTGAAATTTGTTTAGACACTATGCCCTACCTTGATATCTATTGGATGACGGAAAGTTATAACTATGGAATGTTAACTATAATTCACGACCTGAAGGATTCTGCATAATTTTATCCAGTATTTTAATTTGGGAATACAAACCAATAAAATCTAATTTTAAAAAAGGACCTAAGTTGAGAATTAATGAAAAATTCGTAAACATCCAAGGAAACAAAATTAGATATCTAGAATCTGGCCAAACAAAAGAACATCTGGTCCTTATTCATGGGCTTGGTTCATCTGCTGAAAGATGGATGCCAGTTATCTCTGAGCTAAACAAAAAATTTCATCTTGTAATTCCCGATCTCATCGGGTATGGATATAGCGATAAACCCCTTGTTGATTATACGATGGATTTTTTTGTGGATTTTCTTGAAAAATTTTTAACCAAATTAGGAATTTCTAAAACCTCTATCATTGGTTCGTCCTTAGGTGGGCATATTACAGCAGAAACCGTGATTCGCCAACCGAATTTATTTGAAAAAATGATTCTAGTTGCCCCTGCTGGGGCAAATCCTGGGTTGAGCCCAGTAATGGATGAATATCTTTTAGCTATGATTCGACCGGAAAGGGAGCAAACCCTCAAGGCCTTTAAAATGATGGCGGGACCAAATAGAGAAATTGATTCGCATACCATTGATGATTTTATCGAAAAAATCTCACTACCTAATGCTAAGATGGCCATTTTATCAACATTGTTAGGTCTCAAATATGCAGACAATCTGGAAAAAAAGCTTCCAAAAATATCAATTCCATCACTTATCATTTGGGGTTGCAACGACCAAGTGATCCCATCAACCTACGCAAATGTTTTCGTATCTGCAATAAGAAATTGTACGTTGTTTGAAATGAGAGACTGTGGCCACACACCGTTTACCGAAGAGCCTGGTGTTTTCTCCAAAACAGTCAGTGATTTCCTTAGGGGCTAATTTGTCATACAAAAAACTCTTATTAAAATAAATCAAAATATTACTGAAATGACAATTGTAAAACCAATTCCCGAAGGATTTCATACAATTACCCCCTCATTGGTTGTAAGTCCTGCAAAAGATGCTATACAATTTTACAAAAAGGCATTTGATGCAAAAGAAATCTATCAGTTTCCATCACCAGATGGTAAAATAATCCATGCTCAAATAAAAATTGGAGATTCTTTTGTAATGATAGCTGATGAATTTCCCCTTATGGGAACAAGATCTCCGATGTCTATTGGAGGTACTTCTGTAATCATGCATCTTTATGTCAAGGATTCTGATAAAATCTTTAATCAAGCTGTAAAAGCAGGCGCCACAATAATTATGCCTATTATGGATACATTTTGGGGAGACAGATATGGACTGTTACATGACCCATTTGGTCATGCATGGGCAGTATCGACACACAAACGAGACATGCTTCCAGAGGAACTAAGAAAAGCGGGCGAAGAATTTTTTGCCAGCATGACCGAAAAGTGATAAAATAATTTCTAAACAACAAAAGTTATGGTTTTTATTCTAATTATGAATAATTAATGCAATGAAAGCTACCTTTGGTGCTGGTTGTTTTTGGCATGTTGAAGCATTGTTTAGAAAAGTAAAAGGAGTCCAAGATGCATGTGTAGGTTATACTGGTGGCAACTTTGACAATCCTTCCTATGAAGATGTTTGCTCAAATAAGACTGGTCATGTAGAAGCAGTTCAGGTAGATTATGATCCTGAGGTTGTTTCATATCAAGAATTGTTAGATATTTTTTGGGCTAATCATGATCCGACCACCCTGAATAGGCAGGGACCCGACATTGGCAGTCAATACCGCTCTGCAGTTTTTTTCCATGATAAAGAACAAGAGTTAGTTGCCAAAGCCTCAAAAGAAAAATTAGAAAAATCTGGGAAATACTCAAAACCAATAGTCACAGAAGTTATTCCTTCTACGACTTTTTACAAAGCAGAGGATTACCATCAACAATACTTCAAAAAAGCAGGTTACGCTTGATTATTTTACAACCAAGACTGGAATCTTTGAAGAATGAATTACATAATTCGAAACGCTTCCCAAAAACAGTTCTTTAACCGAACTTCTTCCTCTAGAACCAATTACTATTAGATCAAATTTTCCTTTATTTGCAGTTGTAATGATGTTGTAGCCGGTATCTCCACTCACTATCTTGGTTTTGAAGGCAACACCATTTTTAGAAGAAGTTTTCTTTGCCTTATTCATTATTTTCTTTACCTCTTTTGTTAGTTCTTTCTCAAAAGTTCTTACTCCTACAAATTCTGAATGGGGGGGAGAATAAATTGAAAAGATTCCTGTAATTGTAGCTCCGGTAAATCGTGCTAAATTAATGGCCATATCCAACCCTCTTAGAGAATTTTTAGAACCATCTATTGGAACTAGAATTTTTTCGATCTTACTTTTTACCACAACAAAATCTGATCTATAATGTCTTAAAAAGTTAGATTTTCTTGATTAAGTGCAAAATAATTCGTTAAAAACTATTCGTTAATAAAAAACCTTAACTATGCAAATAATCCGAGGCACAGTTGATGGATGAACATTTTGTTTCCATAAATGGGAACAAGATTAGATACCTTGAAAGTGGTAATTCAACAAGATCTCTTATCTTAATTCACGGGTTGGGTGCTTCTGCTGAACGTTGGGAATTCGTAATGCCATATTTAGAGAACAAATTTCGGCTTATTGTTCCTGACCTCATAGGTTTTGGATATAGTGAAAAACCATTAGTTGATTACACAACAGAATTTTTTGGTGATTTTCTGGCTACATTTATTGAAAAACTCCATCTAAGAGGATCTGATATCGTTGCCTCTTCCTTAGGTGGTCAGATCGCTATTGAATTTGTATCTCAAAATAATAGCGAAGTTGGAAAGCTTGTTTTAGTTTCTCCATCGGGCGCAATGAAACAATCTACTCCTGCCTTGGATGCTTATGTGATGGCTGCTCTTTACCCTGGACCAGAGAGTGCAAAAAATGCTTTTTTAATGATGTCTGGTGAAAGGGAAATCAGGGAAAATATAGTTGAATCCTTTATCGAACGAATGAAGATGCCAAATGCAAAGATGGCCTTTATGTCTACTCTTTTGGGATTAAAAAATTCTGCCGATGTGGGCAAGAAACTTGAACAAATTTCTGTTCCAACTATGCTCATTTGGGGTAAATCCGACCCAGTAATCCCAATAGAATTTTCTACAGATTTTATCACAAAAATAAAAAACTGTAAATTTGAAATTATGGAGGATTGTGGTCATACCCCATATGTCGATGAGCCTGAGAAATTCGCTAAACTTGTCACTGATTTTCTGTTGATGTAATCAGCGAAGACCTTTTATACCAGATATTACCTACTATTACCAATGACTGGTTATCAATACCAATATGATCCTGCAAAACTATTTCAGGAGTGGATCCAAAAGGGTGGAAAGGCACAAGCCGAATTTATGAAAAATTTTGGCTCAATGATGGGTGGCCAAAATGCCCAAAATTTCGATCCCCTAAAGACACTGAATAGTATGGCTGATAGAGCTGCCCAAACACAATCACAATTTATGGATAACGTCGCCAATGTGCAAAGTAAAGGTTTTGAGAAAATGCTAAGCTTGGGACAATCAATTCCTAATTTTCTGAACTGGGGAGCATACAAAACATCCGTTGGAAGTAACGGAAGAATTTCGATTCCAGAGGCAGAACGAGATGCCCTCGGATTAAGTGAAGGGGACCTAGTGCAGGTAATAATCCTTCCAATAGCAAAAAAATCAAAAAATAAGGAGGTGAAAAAATGAGTAAAGAAACAACACCAAAAGATATCTTCGGAGTATATCAACACAACGTAGACAGATACTTAGATAGTATCAAGCAATCAGTGCCAAGATACCATCAATCAGTTACAAATGCTCAGCAAGAATACTTGCAAGCATGCGAAAATATGTTTAATTCAGCTATCACAATGCAAAAAGAATTTGCAAAAAAAGCTGGAGTTACAACAAATGTTCCAGAAGCAGCATTAAAAGTAATTCATGATACAACTGAGGAAATAGTCAAAGCAACAGGAATTCAAAACCAAATAGGTCTTGCAGCAATTGACGCAACCCAGCAAAACATCAAAACTTTTAATGACAATGCCAAAGCATTCGCTGATCTAAACAGAAACATTCTACAATCTTGGATATCAGCATTTACACCAACTAGAAATAACTAGTAGTGTAAAATCATTTTTTATTTTTTTTATTTTTTTAAGATCTTTCTTTAAGCCATTGCCCCAACTCTGGTAGAACCTTTGTTTGAGAAAGTGAGCTTGCAATCATTCCGACATGTCCAGTTGGGTAAATTTTTAGTGATTTATCAGTACTTCCAACTGCATAATGAAGGGGCATTGAGCATTCTGGTGAAACTAGATGATCTCCGACTGCCACCTGAGTAAAAAGAGGCATCTTGATATTTTTTAGAGATACATGTTTTCCACCTACATACATCTTATCTTGAACTAGGAGATTTTGTTGATAGATATCTCTTATCCATTGACGAAATAACTCTCCTGGAATTGGTGGAGTGTCGGCTAGCCATTTTTCCACACGCATAAAATTATCCACATAGTTAGGATTCTCAATATTTTTGAAGAATTTTATGTATTTCTCGATCCCTTGCTCAAATGGTTTGAGAATAGAAAAACAATAATACATGAATTCTGGTGGCATATTTCCAATATTTTCAACAAACTTGTCTACATCGATGTGTTTGGCAAGGTTACTAACTACGGTGGTATCTTTCCAACCATCAATTACCGGAGCTGTGGCTATGAAGTTTTTTACCTTTTCTGGATGTAGGGCAGCATATACGGAGGCTATTGTTCCTCCCGTGCAATATCCTTGGATTGATACTTTTTCAACTCCTGCTTCCTGTTTGACAAATTCCACCGAATTATCCAGATATCGATTCACATAATCGTCAAAATCCAGATACTTGTCAGCTTGAGTGGGTGTTCCCCAATCAACCATGTATACATCAAATCCTTGCTCTAATAGGTTTCTTACCCAACTCTTCTTTGGATGAATATCTAAGATGTGATATCTGTTTATTATTGCATAGGAAATTATCAGAGGGATATGATTTTGCTTATCGGTTAGTGGTTTGTAGTGAAGTAGTCTTATCTTGTCTTCTTCGTATGCCACATCATATGGGGTAACCTCCAAGCTTATCTCATCTGGAGCTGCAACTAGCTTGGGAGCTTCTGCAATGTGTCTACCTAGCTTTAGAAATTCTTCAACTAGTCTAGGATCAATTTTTTTCTCAACTGACATGTGGTTTTTCACCTTGTTTTTGCAATCTTAACTCTGATTCAAGTTTAGATACTCTTTTTCGTAAATTATGCATTTCCTTGTATACCTCATCAATTTCTTTTTTGGTAGGTAGATTGGCTGATTTTAGAAAAACATTAGAGATGTTAGTCCATCTCTTTGTTAATTCCAGCTCTTTTGAAACAAGTTTCCCATAATTTTCTCCGAATTTTTTTGAATCAAATAACTCAGTAAAATCATTATCAAAAATATCAATCCAAACTCGTTTGTATGCCTCAAATTGTTCCACATCATGAGGAATTTCTGGTATCTTCATGCTCACCTTCTTTTGGGCTTCATTCCAAGTTTCTGCTAACTGTTTATAATATTCTGCAAGTGCTTTATTGAAGTCCTCTAGTTCCTCATTTGCATCAATTAACTCTGCTGCTATCTTTTTTGAATTTTCTGCAAAATTCCTCATCGGGCCAACTGAGGATAAGGCTTGTGGTTTGCTTGACATTAAATGAATAAGATCAATCCAGAAAAGCGACAAATGTTTGTAGTATTCTTTAGGATTTTCAGAGAAGCTTGGATTCACACCATAATAAGACAAGGGATCTCAATAAATAGATCGCTTGAATTATTAGACTAATGGCCGATTCAGACGAGCTTGAAAAAATTTGTAACAAAATCATGGAGTTAGATCCCAACATGCGATCTGCTCGCATAATAAACAGTCGTGGGCATTTAGAGGCTGGAGGCATGAAGGAGGGACTTCATTCACTTGAGGACCAGAAACAAGACGAAATGATGTTCATGGAATTAGCATTACGTGTGCGAATGCGCCATGAATTTGATAAAGAATTCGGGGCCGTTCACTTTTCTTTGTCATATAGAGATAAGGTGATTATCATTAGTTTTCCGTTGGCTGATGATGACGTTCTTTTGGTATCTGGAGAAACTAGCATTGACTTTGGTAAGATACCATTTCAGATACTTGACATCGTAAAAGACCTCAGAAAAAAAGATTCTAGCACATTCTAAAATACTAACGAAATCAGATTAACTTCTTACATTTCTTTTACTTTTTGCTCTACTTGTTTTTTGATTTGTTTGAATTGGTCTTTGAGAATTTCAAATTGTTCTTTGAATTCTTTTTTTGATAGTGATTCTTTGAGTGATTTCTTTTCTTGTTTTAATTCATCTTTTAGGCATTCAATGTAATTTTTTGCTTCTTTTTTGAATTGTTTTTTGGTCAAGCCATCTTCGTTAAGGGTGCATTTGGATTCAGTGTCCTCTGTTGTTTGTGTTTTCTCTGGGACTTTCTCAACTACTGGTTCCTCAACTACTGGTTCCTCAACTACTGGTTCTGTTACCACTGGTTCTGCTGCGATTCTTTCTAGTTCAGCCAAGGCATCTGCTGCTGCCATTGCATCCAAGTGTGATTGGGCTGCTGCATCTGCTGCAGTCATTGCTATTTCTGGTGCTTTCTGGGCATCTAGTGCTGCTTGTGCTGCCTCTGCTGCTGCAGTTGCTGCCAATTCAGTTCCAGCAAGTTGAGCAAATTTTGCTGCCTCTTGTGCTGCTTTAGCTGATTTGTCGGCCTTATCTGCTGCTGCTAGTGCTTTTTGCATTGCAAATTCTGCTTGTTCTTTTGCCAAGTCAGCTGCGATATATGCCTCATCAGAAGTGGTTGCATTTTTAGCCTGGATTGCGTATTCTTGTGCTACTATTGCAAATAATTCTGCTTTTGCTGCTTTG
>JBFJMG010000005.1:0-19302 GCA_041634015.1 Nitrosopumilaceae archaeon | reverse complement strand
TCAAAGCACTTGACAATTTATTCCAGTTTTGAACAAATTTTCGATATTGATGAACCTTTAGAATTCCAAATGACTTGTAGGGACGGTAATGGCGGTTCAGATACTGATACTGCACTAATCTATCCATTTGGATGGGCTAAAAGAAGCAGCGACATTACAGTTGAGGCAGGACCACTTCAAGTAGTACCTGAAGGCTCTACTGTGACTCTGCAGGGAAGTGGAAGTAATTCTAAGAATATACCGATGACTTTTGTTTGGAAACAAAATATTGGTCCCGCAGTAACATTATCTTCTAACACAAATCTTAATCCACAATTTGTTGCGCCATCTTTGGAGGGAAATGATCATATTTTGGTATCCTTCCTTCTTACAGGTCATGCCAAAGATCTTGGAACTGCAACTGATCTTACAATTGTCAAAGTAGTTGGAAGTAATCGTGCTCCAACTGCAGATGCTGGTCCTGATCAATCTGTCAATGAAAATACCAAAGTAACACTTCGAGGTTCTGGAAGTGATCCTGATGGTGATCCAATAAAATATGAATGGAGACAGGTAGCAGGAGAATCCGTTATCTTAGCAACAAAAACCGACAAGACTCCATCCTTTAAAACTCCAGACTTGGCCAATGGTGAAACCAGAACCTACACATTTGAATTAAAAGTTACAGATCCTTATGGCCTTTCGGGAACTGATCAAGTTACAATAGATGTTGCTGCAGTAAATAGAGCACCATATGCAAACGCCGGTCCTGACCAAACAGTTCAAGAAAAAACTCAGGTTAAACTTGCTGGATCTGGTAACGATCCTGATGGCGATTTAATTACCTATTCATGGAGACAATTATCTGGAGAACCAGTTCAATTATCTTCTACCACAATCCCCAATCCAACATTTTCCGGAATTGATGTCCCTAGTCGTCAAACACACATAATGAACTTTGAATTAACGGTAACTGATCCATACCAACTCTCCAATTCTGATAGAGTTACTATTAGAGTAGTATCAGTCAATGCACCTCCAACTGCAAACGCCGGTCCTGATGTTTCAGTTAATGAAAATACAAAAGTGAATCTAGCATGCCAAGGAAACGATGCTGATGGTGATGCAATAACATATGCCTGGAGACAAGTTAGTGGAGAACAGGTAGCCATAATGATGCCTTCTTCACAAAATATTTCAATTACAACTCCAAAAACTATGACCCAGGGACAACTAGTATTCCAATGCACAGTCTCTGATGGAATTAGTGCTGGAACAGATACAGTAATTGTAAACTATAGGCATGTTATTACAACCCCAGTTGTGGCTGATGCTGGTCCAGATCAAATTGTAAATGAACAGGTAAGAATTCAACTTGATGGAAGTAAAAGCCATGATCCAGAAAACTTACCTCTAGCGTATCAATGGACACAAATCTCTGGTGAAGAAGTAACCTTAAGCTCTGATTCTGTTGTCAACCCAACATTTACGAGTCCAACTGTTGCAAACTATCAGGTTAAAGTATTAGAATTTGAATTGCGGGTTTATGACCTACAAGGTGGAAGAGAAGCTACTGATACTGTAAAAATAACAGTTGACCCCATAAACGCAGCACCAGAGGCCATTGCTAACGCTAGACAGTCATAATAACACAAATCTTCTTTTTGTGATTAGAAAAAGCCAAATACTTTACACCAAAACCAATTGATGTAAAAAATGAAGCGAATTGATATACATACTAAAAATGATTACCTTCGACCTATCGTAGCAGCATTAAAGAAACTAGGTGTTGGCGGTATTACAGTAGCACAGGTGAGGGGGAGGGGTTCAAGTCAGGTACCAATAGTTACCGGACTTAGAGGAACTGCAAAATTTGTTGCAGATTTTAATTCTAGAAATTTAATATATACAATTGTGGATGATTCTCAAGTTGAAGAAGTAATCTCTACAGTTTTGAGTTGCATAGAAGAAACTGGACAAAAGGGGATTGGAAAAATTTTTGTAACAAATGTAGAAGAGGCAGTAGACCTAGGTACAAAAGCCAGAGGAAAAGACGCCCTTTAATTTATTTTAATCCAAGAAAATTTTTCCAACTTAAACGAATATTCACTAATTGTAAGGATTGTATCTTTCATAAATCTTCACAACCGATTGATGATACATTTTTCTCATATCCTCTTCGGTGGAAATTGCCAATTGATTGACCAAGTCTGTTGCAGTAACAATTCCGATTACTTTGTCATCATCAATAATAGGGATCTTTCTAACACCCCGTGAAGACATTAGATCAGCAACCATCCAAATTGATTCATCAGGATTTATTGAAATCAATGGTGATGACATTATTTTTTTAATTGGTGTAGTAATTGGATATGCATGAGCTGCTACTTTAATCGCAAAATCTCTATCAGTTACTATACCAATAGGACTGTTATTCTCCATGACGACCATGGCGCCAACTTTTGTATCCTCCATCATCTTTGCTGCTTGGTTAACTGTTGCACCGGCATCAACTGATACTACGGATTTTGTCATAATGTCTCTTACTGTGGTTTTTTTCAAATCCGTATTCATACAAAAAGTCATTTGATTTTATTGATAAAATACTGATACGGTAAATATCATGCTTGAAAATCACCTACGATAATTTGTAGATTGTTTTTATTCTTTGCAAATAATTTATCAAATATGAAAAGAATCGAAGCATTTGTACAACCAGAAATGCGAGATAAAGTTGTGAAAGCTATAAAAAAAGTAGGGGTTGGGGGAATCACGGTTTCTCATGCACAAGGACAAGGAAAGGCGGATCCCCCATTAGCAGGGCAATACTACTCAAAAGATGTGATAGTAACAATGGTTGATGATTCCCAAGTGGACCCCATACTAGATGCAATCGCAAACGTTGCCTGCACAGGCTCAAAAGGTGATGGAAAAATCTTTGTCTCTTCTATCGATGAAGCATTGGATATTTGTACAAAACAAAGAGGACAAAGTGCTCTTTAATTTCATAGCAAAGGAAGCTTTTACATGGCAAAACTTGTAATTAAAAAAATTCTAGTACCATTAGATGGTTCTAAAAATTCCTTTAGAGGATTGGACCAGGCTATCTATATTGCAAGGCAGTGCCAGGCAACAATAACGGGTTTGTATATTACCCCAATTTCAAAACCACAAACAAATGAGCAAATTTCATACATTGAAAAATATCTTCTAAAAAATGCATCAAAATTTATGGCACAAGCAAAAAAGCGTGCGGCGCAAAATGGAATTTTGTTAATGGATAAAGTTCTTTATGGAGACGAAGGTCCACAGATTGTAAAATTTGCAAAAGACAAAAAATATGATCTAATTGTTATTGGGTCAAGAGGAATGAGCTCTGCAAAGGAATTATTCTTAGGTAGCACATCCAACCACGTTCTTCATAAATCCCTTATTCCCGTTCTCATAGTAAAATAAAACCCTAAAATCAGATATTAACAAGAAAAAAACAAGAAAAATGACATTTTCTTATCAAGTTATTAAATTCCAAAGTGTATCTCTGGTTCAAGGAACCCAATGGTCCCAATCAATTACGGATAAAGGCATTCTATACAAAGCTTTGAAGAATCCATACTCAAAATTATTAATCCAACCAACAAATGGATCAAAAAAACTTTTTCGTGTTCCAAAAGATCGAACTGTTATTATCAGTAATGATATAGCACACTTTTTAGGTGAGCTATCATAAAATTATTTTACAAATAATACTGGACACAAAGAAGATTGGGAAACATCTATTGCTACACTTCCCAGACGCATGTGTCTGGGGCTACCCATCCTGCCTCTTGTCCCCATGATTATCAAATCTACCTTTTTGGAACTTGCGAATGCTAGAATTGCCTCAGAAACAGAACTCGCCACTATAATATCAGAAAAAAAAGGAACCTTAAATTTTTCTGTTCGTAATTTAAAATCCTCAAAAGAACTTTTTAATTTTTTTAAACGTGTTTTTTCGATTGTAGTTTGGTGTTCTGTTCTATCCAAAAAGGAACTTCCCATTACGCTAGAATACATTATTGAAATTACAGAAATTTTTGCGTTGTATCTTCTCGCCAAATCCAAAGCAAATTCGAAAGCTGTTCGAGAATAATCAGAATCATCAAATGGAATCATAATGTGCTTAATCAGTAAAATAGGCGGTGCTTCAAATGAAACAATCTCTTGTTTGCTATTTTTAGCCATACACGAATTAGGCAAAATTGATAAAATTATGAGTGTATGTTCATTTTGAACTGTTTATGCACAATTATAGAAATTTACTATCGGATGATTAAAACAGGACAGTGAGCTAACTCAGAAACCTTTCTGCTGACACTACCTAATGATTTCAGTTTTTCAAT
The DNA here is from genome assembly GCA_041634015.1 of Nitrosopumilaceae archaeon. Taxonomy (GTDB): domain Archaea; phylum Thermoproteota; class Nitrososphaeria; order Nitrososphaerales; family Nitrosopumilaceae; genus JBFJMG01. The sequence goes on along the minus strand of JBFJMG010000005.1, from coordinate 14,944 downwards.
TCCATGTAAACCCTGACTTCCTATAATAATCAAAGTTGTTTTTTTCTTTTTTGCAAAATCTAAAATCTCATTAGCAACATTTCCTTCTTTGATGACATAACTTGCTGAGACATTATTTTTCTCACACTTTTCTATAGCTAATTGCAACATTTTTTCAGTTTGAATTTTTATCGATTTGGTTATTTTTTTCAATGTTTCTTTTTCTGTTCTTGTTTTTGTCAGACCGAGAAGTGACCCAGGTGGAGAAACGTGACCCACATTGATAACACTTAAAATTAAAATTTCGGAATCTATGTTACGTCCGACTTCCATTGCCTTTTGAAGAGATTTTTTAGAATACTTTGAACCATCATATGGTACAAGAATCCTTGTAAAAAGATCTGAGAACATTTTTTATTTTACCACCAAAACTGGAATCTTTGATTTGTGTACTACCCCTGCTGCCACACTACCTAAGAAGGCCTCCTTTAGGCGGCTTTGACCTCTTGATCCAATAACAATTAGATCATATTTTTTATCGTTTACGAAACTTGTAATTTCAGAAGTAGGACTACCATAAACTATTTTCGAATTAAAAACAATTCCTTTTTTAGCTGCATTTGTTTTTGCTGTTATCATAAACTTTTTTGCTTCTTTTTGAAATTGAATTTGATATGGCATGATTGCATCAGCTATATTTCTTGGATAAATTGGAATAATATACAAACCCGTTATTGTTGCCTGGCACTGCCTTGCAATATAGATAGCCTGGTCCAATCCTCTAAAGGAATTTTTAGAACCATCTAATGGTACTAGAATTTTTTTTATTTGTTTTTTTGACATGTACATATAATCATTTTTTTGGATTTAATATCTCTAGCAGATTATCATTTCTAATAATCAGGCCCTCTATAGATATTTTTAGAGCAATACTCCGGAATTAAGATTTGAGATCCGCATAATTTTTTTTGCAATAACATCAATATCCACATCTGGTTCCGTAGAAATAAAAAGTATTTTTTTCCCCGCAGTAAACGTTAATGTAACTACCTTTGTCCTTCGAGCTGCAGCATATGCTACAGGACCTAGATTATAATCAAATTCCTCTCTTGTTTTGACCCTTAATACAGCTTCCATAAACATTTTCTTTCTTTCATTTTCATCTTTTAAAGGTGAAATTCCTTCCTTAAAGCCACCTGCTACCAAATTTCCCATGGCATCTAAAAATCCAGCAAATCTGATTTCAGGTTCCTTCAGTAGTTTTGTGCACGTTAATTGATAATCTCCAAAATTTTCCTTTTCGGTCATGATTAACTTATGAAGTATTCTATTGATAAATATCGTTTATGATTTCTATCTCTGAGACTAAGAAGTAAAGCATTCTTTTCATCGATTATTTTACTATCAAGATAGAACAAGGAGAGTTATTTGCAAGTTTATTTGATACACTACCAAGAAAAAACCTAGCAGCTTTTCCCAATCCCTTACTACCGATTACTATCAAGTTACAATTTTCCGTTTTTGCAAATTTAACAATTTCTTTTATTACATTTCCTTCTTTGATTACCTGTTTTGAATCTACCCCTCTTTTTTTTGTGATTTGTGAAGCTCGTTCCATTGTTTTTTTTCCATAATTTCTAAGTAATTGTAAGTATTCACTTCTATCAAGCAGATTCAATGGAATTGATTTATCAACAACATACAACACAAATAATTTTCCATCGTAAAATTTAGTTAGTTCACATGCTTGGATTAAGGCTTTGTTTGAGTAATCAGACCCATCTACCGGAACAAGTATTTTCATGTAAAGAGAACGCTTCATATCTTGACTACTCTTTTGTTTGTTATTTAACTTGATGAACAAAATCCCAAATTTCAAAACTAACTGCTAGAACCTTACTAGGATTCAAATTCGAAAATCAACAGGTATTTTTTATATGTCTGCCCACTTTTTGGTCTTGAGATGAATGCAGCAAAAACAATAATGAATCAGCCTATTACAATTGCACAAAATTCTTCGATTTCTGATGCAATTAGACTATTGGATAACAAAAAAATAAGCCGTCTGGTAGTTTCTGACAGTAATTCGATTATTACGGAAAAAGATATCGGCCTATTACTTCTTACCGATGACAGCGAACGAACTCTAGATCAAATATCTATTAGTGAAGTATCAAAGTCTCTAATTTCCGTAGACCAAAACGCCTCAATAAAAGAGTGTGCCCAAATAATAATTGAAAATGCAATTGGTTCATTGGGTGTAAAAGAAAATGACTCTATAGTTGGTATTATAACAAAATCCGATCTCGCAAGGTTTTACTCAGAGAACTATCCAGGAAAAAAAATTGTTGGCGAATACACTACATGGTATTATGCTTGGTCTTATTCTGATATCCCACTTTTCAAAGTTGTTCAAAAGATGGTGGATCAGAAAATTTCTAGAATTATTTTACGAAACCGTAACGAAATTCCTGAAGGAATTCTAACATTTCGTGATCTCTTTCGAATCGCCATACAAGGTAAACTAGATACAGTTGTTGATAACACAGATCCTGCAATTTCTGTTATCTTTACAAAGAAAGGCTTTCTTTCAGAATCTGGTTTTGGAAGTTCCAATACAGCACGGGATGTAATGACAAAAAAAATTGTCTCCGTTAATTATGATGATGATTTAGCAGCTGCTTGCAAAGCCCTTATTGAAAATAAAATAAATGCCGTCGGTGTTCTCTCAAGTAAAGGCTCAATTATTGGAATTTTGAGTAAAACAGATGTTACCCGTGCACTAGCATTTGTAGGTTGATGATAATTGAAAACCAAATTTGATAATATCAGGGTGGTTTAATAGTGAAAATATTTTATTACATCTATGAGAGATGATCCGTTCTGTCATTGTGGTTCTTGTGGGCATGAAAGACAAGATGAATGTTATCAAAAACAATGCCAATGTTGCCTAAGTGACCACCAAGGAGCTTTTGGTAAGAACAGATAATGACTGCAAAAATAAAAAAAATTCTAGTACCATTAGATGGTTCTAAAAATTCCTTTAGAGGATTGGACCAGGCTATCTATATTGCAAGGCAGTGCCAGGCAACTCTCTTGGGAATTCATGTGATAAAAATCCCGCCTGCATTTGTATTGAATAAACTCAAAGTTGATGAAACCCTAAAAAAATCTGGAAAAAAAGTAATGGAAAAAGCTAAAACTGAGGCTGCTAAAAAAGGAATTGTTTTTAATTATTCTATTATTCCGGGCTCGGATCCAGGGTATGATATAATAAAATTTTCAAAAAAAAATAAAACTGATCTTATTGTAATTGGTGCGCGGGGTTTGGGAGGATTAAAGGAAATGTTTCTTGGTAGTGTATCTAACTATGTATTGCACAAATCCAAAACACCTGTATTGATTGTAAAATAATGCTCTAATACCACTAAGTTTCTTGCTATTGTATTAACAAATGCAAAACGTGACCTATCCAATATGCTACTGATGCAGCGATTCCGCCAATCAATAGGGTAAAAAACCCGGATTTGAACATTGATTTTTTGACAATCTTTCCTTTTATCATACCGACAATGAAAAAAGCCGCAGCGGTTAATCCCACAGAATAAAAGAATGCTTCTGAATTTACTTCGAAACCCAGAACAAGAAAGATCAAAAAAGGAAGCAGTGGGATAACTCCAATAAAATTAAATCCAATGAAGGTACTAAACGAGGCATCAAGTGGTTTTTTCCCATCCTCAATTAATCCCAATTCTTCTTTCATCATAGTATCAACCCAGACTTTTCGTCTGGATGTAATAATTCGAACAATCTCTTCTAGTAACTCATCTTTGAAGCCTTTTTTTGAATAAATGTCTCTGATCTCTTGTTTTTCCGTATCTTCTAGGTTATCGATTTCCCATTCCTCTTGCAGTCTTTTCATCTCGATGTACTCATTTCGAGCTTTTGATGCTTGGTAATTTGAGGCAGCCATAGAAAAGCCATCAGCAAACAGATTTGCAAATCCCAATATCAAAATAATAACTGGTGAAAGGGAAGCCCCAACTACCCCTGCTACAATTGCAAAAGTGGTAACAGCACCATCAATTGATCCGTAGATAAAATCATCAAAATGCCATTCCATGATTTTATGTCCTGTTTTTGTTATTCTTTAGAATCTTCATACTCTTCGTCTTGCTCGTAGCCTTCCTTAAGTTCGAGCTGATGGGATTCTTCCTTCATTTCCTCTTGTTCAAATTTTTTCCATTTTTTCCCTGAATTAGTATTTTCACTCATAACCATTTTACTTAATTATACAATATTAGAAGGGACTAAGATTATCAATATTGAAAATAAGAAATTTATGCTTTTTTGGAATTTATTAAAAACTAATTTTTGATTTAATAGTTGCTGAATTTTATTTTTCTGCGATAGCTTTTACGATATCAGCTTTGGTAATTATCCCAACCAATTTTGAATCTTTTACAACTGGAAGGCCACTTATACCATTTCGTATCATTAACAAAACCGCTACTCCTACATCTTCATTTGCTTCTACTGTTATTGGATTTGGTGACATGATATCAACTGCCTTGAACTGCAATAAATGACTCATCTGGTTTACTTGTAATTCCTTTAGACCCTGTTCCATTTTGTATTTTTGCACTTCATTTGGTTCTGCAGATTCAGCTATCCAATGTGGTAGTTTTGCTGGAACAAAATCTCTATGTGTAATAATTCCAACGGGTTTTCTATTTCTCTGAACAATTATTCTAGATATTCTGTTATTAATTAACAAACTTTCAACGAATAACAAAGAGTCACCAGGCATTGCAGTGATAACTTTACGGGTCATTATTTTAGAAACTTTTAGAGGCGAAACAGCCTGAGTCAAAAAAATAGAAGCCAAATCGGTTTTAGTGATAAGACCTGCCAGCGTTTGGTCGTCATTTATTACAATCACCGAGCTAATTTTTCGGTTTCTCATTATTCTTGCACAATCATAAATTGTGGCATTTTTTTTTACAGTAATCAAATTTTTTGACATAAATCCACCAACCTTTACTGACTGAATTGATTTATTTCCTAAAGTATAGATTGTTCGTGCTAGATCCTTCTCAGTAATTATTCCGACAGGTTTTTGTTTGGGATCAAGAACCACCAGGCGCTTGAGTTTATGCCTGATCATAATCTCTCTGGCTTCAATAAGACTAGTGTTAGGCGTAATTGAGACGGTCCTTTTAATCATTATTTGATTTAGGTCGGCATTTTTTAGAAGCACAATTTTAGTTGCTTTTTATGGTTAAATATCTCGGGGAGATTCTCGTTCATGAAAATCAACATTGACAATCTAAGCTTTTAATTTAAATTGCCAAAATCTAGTTTTATCGAGCAACAATGATTAGCAATACTATCTACGAGCATCTCCAAGATATCTATAACACCAAAGTTGAAAAATTAATTGAACCTGCAATTACCATCAATCAATCTGACACTGTTTCTAAAGTGATTAACAAGCTCTCTAAGAACGAATCCTATGATGCTTTTTATCAAGAAGGAAAATCTGTTTTAACAACCAATGTCCGGGCCCTTCTAGCGGGAAAGGATATTGCTGATATGAAAATAGGTCCCTTTCTTTATTCTATACCACACCTAAAATCAAATGAAAAAGTTCAAAGAGCCGCCAACATTATGGCTCATTATAGAATTAGAGCCGCCCCCGTTCTTGAAAAAGGCAAGATAATAGGAGCAGTTAATGCAAAAAAAATTCTAAATCTTTTAGCATCAAAAGATAACAAATGGATTCAGGCCAATCTTTTTCTGACAAAGAATCCAATCACCGTATCTGTAAATGATTCCCTTGGTGCAGCAAGAAAGATAATGCTTAATAAAAAAATTGATCATCTTCCAGTCCTAAATAAGGGAGCAGTTAGTCAAGTCCTTACATCATACCATCTGTTACACTCTATTAATCCTCATGAGGGAATAGGAAGAAGATCTGTTGGAGTAAATAAAATAAAGACATTAGAATCAAAAATTGGTAACATTGGTAGTACACGAATACCTCAATGTAAACCAAATGACGATCTTAACTTAATTCTAAAAGGAATGCTAAAAACAGATACTACTTGTTGTTTAGTGAATCTTTGGGATAACCTTCAAGGAATAATTACCGTTAGAGACATTCTGAGTCTACTTGCCTTAAAAATTGAAAGTGAGATACCACTTTTCATCGTAGGACTCCCAGAAGATCAAAGCGATGTAGATCTAATTGTATCAAAATTTACTGATACATTAAAACGATTACAAAAAGTTTACACTGAAATTCAGGAGGCAAAAGTTACAATCAAACAACAACGAACTGGTGGGAAGAAGGCTGGCAAGTATGAAGTTTCTATAAGGGTAACTACTCCTCATCACAGTCCGTATATCTATAGGGAGGTAGGATTTGATCTCAGTCAAACACTAGAAGCCCTTAGCCAAAAATTACTTCGCAATCTTTCGAAACGATCAAAGAGACGCAATAAACAAAGTATTCGCAAGATTAACTTGCCATACACCTCTGTATGACTTCTAATTTATCAAACAAAGAAAATACATTATTGGTTGGCTTTCCTAGTAATGGTTTAGTTGGCACCTTTGCTATTTCATATCTGATCAACCATCTGAAAATGCCACAGATAGGTGAGATTGAACACCCCGATCTTCCTCCTACCTTATTCATAGAAAATGGTCAGATTTTACCCCCCATTCGTATCTATAAAAAAAATAACTTGACAATTATTATCTCGGATCTACCCTTTGATGCTTTTTTGGCAGTAGATTTTTCTGTGTCTGTTTTGAATTATTGCAAAGAAAATCAAATTAAAAAAATAATTCTAGTTAGTGGAATGGAAACCATTAATCGAGATAATAAAGCAAGACAAGTGTTTGGTCTAACCACCCATACGTCATTAGAAAAAATACTATACGAAAATGATATTGCAAAATTTCTTAATGGTTCGATTTTTGGAACAGACGCAGCAATCATAAACGTCTTTAGGAAATCTCAAATCCCAGCCCTAGTGCTATATGCAGAATGCCATCCATTTTTCCCTGATCCAGAGGCGTCAATTAAGGCAATTACTTCGGTTGCTAAAATTCTTAAAATCCAAGTTGACACGACTGACATTCAAAAGAGAATAGAGAGATTACGCATTCAACACCGAAACCTTATGGAAGAAACAATCAAAGCACTACAACAAAAGGAAAAACCTGCGAGGACTCCCCAGATTTACAGGTAAAAAATATGGCTGAAACGGACGAAGATTTTGAAATAAGACTATCTTTTCCAACATTGAATCCTATGTTTGATGATATTGAAAGAAAAATCCTCGCACCACTTTCTTGTCTGCGTGAATTTGGTTCAGAATATGTTTTAGAGTTTGATCTACCCATGGTACAAAAAGAAAACATATCGGTTTCATTAGATGAAAACAATATCATTAGTGTAGAGGCGAGACTGAATGAAACTTATTTTGATGAAAATCAAAACTACAAGCACGAATTTAATTATTTTAAAAAAAGCATAACATTAAGCGGAAAACTTGATTCAAATAACATTCATGCAAAATTTGTTGATGGAAGATTAACTGTTAGAATACCAAAGTTACCCGCTAGAAATAAAATCGCAATTGAGTAAAAATTATTTAAAAAATCTATCGATTTGACTTCGATATTTGAGACTCAATTTTCCAAAATCTTCAAAATCTTGTTGGGTAGGATATTTCAATCGCATAGAGTATTGATTAATGAATACAGAAAGCGCATTTCCAACAATTAAACTAAAACAAGCGTCTGCCATATTTTTTGAATAAGGAAATGCTGTTTTGATAAAGGGTAGGTAGGTTTCTGTTTGCTGAACCAACAGATTTAGATGATTATCAACATATACTTCTATATCTTTATGCATCGCTATCTTATGATATTATACAATACAAGGAATAAAAACTAATACGAAACAATTTTTTTGCTAACCAGAATTTGTTATTATCAAATCTGATTTTCTTCAAAATGCAAATAAGCATTATACCCATATTATGCACATGGCTAAAAAATCCGAAAAAAAACAATCTGTACGTACATCTGCCTTCCCTGTGGCTTGGACAAATCTAGATAGAGTCTTTGATAATTTTAGGAAAGACCTTGAAAACTCAATTGCTTCCTTTCCATCACTTTCAATGCCTCCTTTTCCAAAAATGCCAGAAACAAGATGCGATGTTGTTGATGAGGGAAATCAGTATAGTGTAACAATGGATGTACCAGGTGTAAAGAAAAATGAGATTGATCTTAATGTAACAGATAATTCAATTGAGATATCTGCCAAACACAAAGAAGAGTCAGAAAAAAAGAAGAAAAATTACCTTCGAAAAGAAAGGAGTGAGGTTTCTTATTATAGAACATTACCTCTCTCAGAAAAGGTCGTTGCAGGGAAAGTAAATGCAAAACTTGTTGATGGTGTTCTTACCATAACACTACCAAAACAAAAACCTAGCCCACGCTCAAAAAAGAAATTAATTACCGTGAGATAATCTTACCTTTCTATGTTTTTTAGTTTCAGGATTTATTCTTAAGGTGTTGTTCCAACTCCTGAAGGTATTGCTTACTAAATTCATTAAATAATTTTATTTTATCCTGTGCAAGAGCCATTGCACCTGGTCTGCTATTTATCTGGATGTGATTTTCTTTTTGATTTGCAATAAGTTCTCTAATCTCTGGGGCATCTTTCGTTTTTAGGTCGTCTAAGAGAAGAGTCAGCTCATTAACTAAACTTAGTTCTGTTTCTGGCTTTGCGGGAGGATATGAACCAATTATTTCCTTTGCCGTAATTTTACCAAATACCTTTCTATTTAGATTAATCAATAATTCGAATCTATTAGATCCATTATTAATTTAATTTCCTACAAATTTGGAAATTAATCTTAATAATCATGCTCACTAAAATCCGAACCAAGTGGTATTGTTGCTATAACTGTGCTTGCTGTGGTCTGGAATTTCATATTCTTATTGGGAAGGAACTGATGAAAGATTTCTCTTAACAATTGCTCGGTAAAAAATGACCATTTCAAGCCAAGCTCATGTTGAATAATAAAATGATGAATATCTCCCTCTACTCGATGATCTGATTTCATACCAGATGCCCGCATGTAATCCTCTAGAGTTTCTATACATCGCTTCAAATCATATGAACCTTTTACGAACATGACAGTATCCTTTATGAGAGGAAGAATAGCCTTGATGGTTGCATCAATTTGCTCCCCTTTCATGTCCATTCCTAGTTTTTCAACAATTTTCTTTGGGACTGGAATCATTCCAATTTTGTTGCTAAACCTATCCCATGTAACATAATTTTCCAAAATTTGTTTTACTAAAACATTTTGAGAAATATTTTTCTGCATAGCTTCTGTTTCTAACTCTTCAACTACATCTACAGGTAATCTATATGAAATACTGCGAGTTTTTTCTTTTTTCTGTAAATGAGGTTGCCTTTTTTTAATATTATCCAAATTTGAACTTCGATCTTTTCTTGTGTTTTGCTATTTATTTTCTTCTGGTTGACTAGAGAGTTTTTGAATAAGAATCAGGAGAGTTTATGGAACCTAATTCATTAGTCCTTGACATATCTCCCTCAAAGAGCCCACGGCCTATGTGAATATCATCAATATGCTTTGACATAGTTTTTTTATCATCAAACTGGGATTGACAATATGGGCATTTAATTTTTTGAGGAATTTCTAGCTCTGGTAATTCCACCGAATAGTCCTGTAGATTACCTATCATCTTCTTTCTTGAAATCGTACCAATGGTTCGCTTTCCATCTGTCACAATTAACCTCCTTACATCATGTTTATCCATAAGATCGATTGCTTCTTTGACCTTTGCATCTTTGTGAATTTTAATTAAAGGAGAATGCGTTATGTCTTTAATTGTAACTTTTGAGGGATCAAGTCCTCTTGCAACAACATCTGAAATGATATCTTTGTTAGTTACAATTCCAATTACTTCATCATTTTCAAATACCAATATGCTATCTACCCTAGACTCTGTCATCTCTTTAGCAGCATCTGTAACTGTAAGGTTGCTTGCCACAACCATTAACTCAGGATTAACATAATTTGAGACAGGCTCTTTTAGCATTTCTAGGCTCATAGTAACCCCATCTCATCTATCACATTTAACTTCTTAACCCAATTTTCAGTTCCAACAAATAAACTATCTGTGTTTTCTTTGAAAAAAATAAAAAACTACACCCGTTCCGATTATCCCTAATCCTACAAGAATTATTTCTAAATCAAACTGAAATGCCATATATACAGTGATGGCTAGGGAAATTAACGGCAATATTGGGAATCTACCTATGTTGACAGGAACTCTAAATGGCCTTACTAGATCAGGCTCAACATATCGTAACAAGATTACGGCAAGATTTATCATCGCATATGTAACGACTACTGAAAATACAACAATATTTGCTACAATAACAATATCACCAATAAATGAAAAAGCAATTCCAGTAACCAGAATTCCTATTACTGCTACCCATGGAGTCTTTTTTTTGGAATGAACTTTACTTAAAAGACTTGGAAGCGAGCCATCTCTTGCCATCCCATAAAGTATTCTAGCACCAGCAACAAGAGTAATTAGGACCGTACTTGCAGTTGCAAAAAGAGCAATAGCCGATAATGTAATTTTTCCACTAGTCCCTAATGCTCTTTCAGCAACATCTGCCAACGGCGCAGCTGAGGCAGCTAAAATCTCCCAATTTAATATTCTAATTGCAGCAAGCGAAACTAAAACGTAGATTGCACTTGTGATTATTACAGATAAGATTATTCCCCGAGGCATGTTTCTGCCAGGTTTTTTTACCTCTTCAGAAACATTTGCCATGTCTTCAAAACCAATAAAAGCAAAAAAAATCAAAACAAACGCCATAATCAATCCAGAAACTCCAAAAGGCATTGCCAAGTAATCTATTGGTTCTGAAGGAACAAACGTTACTCCCAATGCTATTATCAACACTAGGCCTCCAATAGTAATCAGCGCAAATACCGCATTCATCCAGGCTGATTCTCTAATTCCAATAAAATTGACAAAAGACAAGGCTCCAAGTAACACAATTGCCGAGATTGTAATATGAACATCCAAAAACTGGGAAACATACCCACCAAAACCCAATGAAACAGTGGCAGCTGTAATCATCGAAGTAACAACTGTCAACCATCCGATAATGAACGCAATAAAATTACTCTTGAAAGCTTTTTTTACAAAAATATATTCTGCCGCGGCCCTTGGGAATAACGCAGTTAATTCTGCATAACTAAGTCCTGCAAAAATCGCGACAATTCCCCCAAGTAAAAAAGATAGCCACACAGAATTTCCTGCGAGGCCAGTTGCTTCACCAATTAAAACATAAATTCCAGCTCCAAGGATTAGTCCAGTACCATACATGGTTAGCTGAAAAAGCCCCATGTGACGCTTTAGCTCAGACAAATTTCATCAAATTACTTTCAAATTTTTTTAATATAATTCACTGTACTTTGCTTGTAGTTCTCCATGAGTTCCAACTACTGCAAAGGCTCTTACAACATCAAATTTACTAACAACTCCTACCAAATTTTCATTTTTATCAATCACGGGAATGCCACTGATCTTATTTTTTATCATGATGCTTGCTGCTATAGCCAGATCTGCATCTTGCTCGATGGTTATCAAATTATTGCTAATAAGATCTACTACCTTCAATTTATCACCATTGTTTATAGGAATTAAATAATCTCTTGAGCGGGTCTTGCCTTGAGAAAAGTAATCGCTATGAGTAAGAAGAGTGTTTGTTGTAATCAAGCCAAGTGGTTTGCCTTTTTCATCTGTAACTACAAGCCTAGAAACATCATTTTGGTTCATTAAACTAAGTGCATATTTTAGAGTATCAGATTTTCTACACGTTACAACCTTTCTTGACATATAGTCACTGACTAGAAATTTCCCGCTATAAACAATTGAAAAAGCTTTCGTAATATCGGTTTTTGTAACAATTCCAATTAACTGACCATCGTCGTTTACCAAAACTACACTACCAATCTTAAAAGTATCCATACGAGTAGCGCATTGGATAAAATGATCCTCAAGACCATCTACAATTGAAATAACATTTTTTTTCATAACATGCTTTACAGGTATTTCATTTAATGCTCTGGAAGTTCTGTCATCTTCCAAAAATCGATTAATGTCTCGTTCAGTTACTATTCCAAATGGTTTATTTTCTGAACTAATTACAATACGTTTGATAAAATTAGTCTGCATTTCTAACAAAGTCTCATAGATTGATGCATCTGGTGCTACAGAAATAACTGGGGTAGAATAAGATTGGCTCATATAATCTCTGTTACAAATTTTGATTTAAAACGACCTTTTGATTATCAAAGATGATTTCCAAAAATGAAAATAATGGTCCTAACAATTATTGTGTGTTAGGAACAACTTGAATTTCTATGAGGCTTCCGTTAAAAGTCGTAGAAATTGCCTTTACTCTGCTTTTGTAAAGAAAATACTTTTTCCCATCGTCACTAATTGAGCCTGAAATGCCTAAGAGTTTTCTATCATGTAGCATTTGTAGTCTCCTATAGATTGTGCTAATTGGAATTTTTGTTTCTGCACTTATTTCCATAGCAGATTTTGGTTTTTCCATCGTATTTTCTAAAATTGCCCGGCAATACTTGTCAGACATTACCTCTAGTATTGCTTCTTTTTTGTCTTCTTCCTCAATCTTTCTTCCTGAAATTAATGCTTGCATGATACATTTTGATCATTATCGCTAATAATTACAAGGTATACAATGCCATGCAATGCAATTAAAAATTTAATATATCGATAGTGCTCGGATTAAAGCCAATTGATCTCTATTTTAGGAAGCGGCAAAGTAGGCTCAGCGATCGCATTTCTTATAGCTTCTAATTCACTTGATGATATCATCTTAGTCAATAGAACAAAGGAGAAGGCCATTGGGGAGTCATTAGATATCGCAAATGCAATTCCTGAAAATTCAGACATTTCCATACTAGGCACGGATGATTATTCAAAAACTGAAGGATCTGAAATTGTTGTAATAACTGCTAGTGCAGGAACTTATACTCAAAGCAGAACTGAAATCCTAAAAGATCAAATTGAAATGATTCGAGATATCTCTCAAAAAATAAAAAAATTTACCCCCGAATCCAAAATACTTGTAGTATCAAACCCACCTGATGTGTTAACATATTTTTTTCAAAAATTTAGTAATTTTCCAAGCAAAAAAATTATTGGAATTGCTTCTAGTTTAGATTCAAGAAGATTTGAGTTACTCTTATCAAGAGAATTAAAAGTTAAACAATCTCAAATTAAAAATTCTCTTGTCATGGGTGAGCACGGCGATTCCATGGTACCAATTTTTTCGATTGCAAAATTAAACAATTCTCCGATTTTAGAGGTATTGGATAACTCTCAAATTGAAAATATTACCAAGGATTTGCGAAATTATTGGAAGACATTAAGGGAATTCAAAAGCAGATCTGTCTTTGGCATCTCAAAAAATACCTATGATGTAATCAATTCTATTATCTGCAATAATCCTATTTCAATTCCGGCATCGGTTCTTTTGAATGGGGAATATGGCATTTTTGATGTCTGTATAGGAGTACCTGTAAGAATTTCAAAAAATGGAGTAAGTGATATTAAAGAAATACAAATTTCAAAAGAAGAACTAGAGTCCGTTCATGCATCAGCTAATACAGTTAAGAGTCAAATTCAAATGTATTAAAATCGTCAATTTTTAATGAAAAATAGAATACTACTTTCGGTCAACATGCCATGTTAATTTCTAGAGATTACTTTAATTTTTTAATTATCAAAACTGGGCAATTTGCATGTTCAACTACACCTGATGCAACACTACCTAACAGAGCTTTTTTAATTCCACTTCGTCCATGGGAACCCATAACTATTAGGTCCACTGGGTTTGAATTTGAGAAATTCACTATTCCCTTGTACAAAGATGGCTCGTAAATAACTTTGAAAGAAAATTTTACACCCTTCTCTTTAGCCAAACTTTCTAAATCTTTTAAAATCTTTGTGGCATTATCCTCTTTTTCATCCTGGATTTCCATTGCTCTTTCAAGTGATAGTCCTCTAGTGTCTTCCACCTTGACTCCAAGTATTGTTAACACAATAATCTTTGATTCAAATTTTTCGGCTATCTTTAATGCCTCATGAAAAGCATGGTTTGCATAACTTGAAGCGTCATAAGGCACAAGTATTGTTTCAAAGGACATATTCTAACTTGCCAATGCCCTAGTAATGTCCGTTTTGGTTATAATGCCAGCAATTTGACCATTACCATCCAATACTGCCAAACCACTGACCTTGTTTTCTAGCATTAAATCACAAGCCTTTGCCAAATCCTCATCAAATCTTATTGAAATGATTCCATCTGTCATAACATCTCTTGCAAGTGAAATTGCCCCAAATCCTTGCTCAGAAAGAAAGCCCTCCCTAATTTTATCTGACAAAGTAAAACCGGTATCATCCTCTTCACTTCCTAACTCTAAAGAGATTCTAAATAGATCTCTAAGAGCAACGACACCTACTGGCTCTTCATTTTGATTCTTAACTATAATCCTTGAAATTTTATTCTCCAATAGTTTTTTTATCACCTTTGAGAGTGGAGCAGCCGAATGAGTTGAAACGTAATTGTGAGTCATATAGTCTACAACTTTGTGTTTCCCAGAAAAATTCATAGAATAGGCTTTGACCAGATCCGTTTTTGTGAATAATCCAGCAAGATTCCCATCCTCTCCAATTGCCAAGGAACTAATTTTTTTATCAAGCATTAATTTTGCACAATGCTCTACAGACTCTGTACTATCAACGAATTCTATCTTTCTCATAATTTTCTCTAATGGAATTCTATCTAATC
>JBFJMG010000004.1:0-21784 GCA_041634015.1 Nitrosopumilaceae archaeon | reverse complement strand
GCATAAAATAAGATTGGTTGTTTGAAATTAATATCTAAGGGAGTAAATTGTTGATGATTTTTAAGATTACTAAAAAATACTAAACATTATCTAAGTAAAAGCAAAGCTTTTCGGGATCTCAATGAAAGTTATTTTTTATCAACTCTTAGAAAATAAAATTAGATGCAAAAATTGATTTGAATAATTACGTAGTAATGCTATTAAATCATCATCTAATGGACATTAACAGTAAGGGTACAAATGGGGTTGGGGTTTATCAATGAAAATAAAATCAGATAACAGAGAAATGATTCAAAGGGCTTCAATATTGGTGCTAGTTTTCACCATTGTGTCCGTAAGTGTATTATTTTCAAATTTTCAAGAGGCCCAAGCCACGCATTTTAGGTTTGGCCACATTAGTTGGGTTCCCGGTGATGAACTTGGGGAGATTGAATTTAGGATCCTAGATTCTTTTCGACGTGGGTATGCTGGATCTGACCCTGATGATGGAGGACTTGCTGTGGGAGATGTCTTTACTGAGACCATTGGTAGTTCTAGACTTACCTTTGGAGATGGCGAATCTACCGATGTTTTAATGTATAAAGTAGATGCAATAAACAAGGCAGAAAATTGGGTTTTTGCCCATGCACTAGATCCAGAAACAGGCGGAGATACAATTTTTCATACATACACGAACCCGGATGAAGGGCCATTTGTAGCTGAGATCGAAAGTTGTTGTAGGACTAGTGGGGAAGCAAATAACCCTGACGGGCAGTATCAGGTATCAACCGAAATTGATTTTAGCGTCTTCCCAAACCAATCACCTGTAAGTACCAATGCTCCAATAATATTTTGTGAGATAGGTGAGGAATGTAATTTTACAATTCCTGCAGTTGATGCAGATGAAGATACATTATCGTTTGGACTCTCTTCGTCTGAAGAAGCAGGTTCTAATTTTATCCAACCTGGAAATCAGATGGATGGTACACCTCTGAAAATAAATGATTGTGGAACTGTAAGTTGGTTTACAAGCGGTACTAGTGTGGGCCAACTTTGGTCTAATTCAATAAGAATAGTTGAGAGTCGCGGAATGGATGAAATTGGTTTTGTGATGCTTGATTATTTAATAAAAATAGTTGAAACTGGAGAATTACCAGACTTTAATTCTGATGAAGATTGTTCCAATCCAAATATTGATGACGACACCGATGGGGATGGAATACCTGATGGAGAAGATCCTGCTCCTTTCAACCCATGTATTCCTGATGCTAATTCGCTAGCTTGTGATACGGATGGGGATGGAATACCTGATGGTACAGATACGGATGATGATGGAGATGGAGTGCCTGATGATATAGATGACGCACCACTTGACCCATGTATTCCTGATGCTGCTTCAGCTGCCTGTGATACTGATGGTGATGGGTTTGACAATGATAATGATCCTGCACCACTTGACCCATGTATTCCTGATGCTAATGCGCTAGCTTGTATTCCTGAGGGCGATGGAAATGTTATTTTACAATTTTCACCTCAAAGTGGAACCATATTTACAATTGAAGTAGGAAATACATTACAATTTCCGATGGTATGTGAAATTAACCAAAATCATGATTTAGAAATAGGACATTTAGGGCTGCCTCCAGGAGCTACATTAAATGTAGTAAATGGCAATCCTGCCCTTGCATTATTTTCCTTTACTCCAACTGAGGTTCAGTCTGTAGCAATTGCATTTACTTGCACAGATACTTTCTCAAATGTGTCCTCTTCGCCTCTTACAATTACCGTTAATGTGATTCAGATAGATGATGATGATGATAATGATGGAATACCTGATGGAGAAGATCCTGCGCCACTTGACCCATGTAACCCAAATCCAAATGCACTAGCTTGTGATACGGATGGGGATGGAATACCTGATGGTACAGATACGGATGATGATGGAGATGGAGTGATAGATGGAGAAGATCCTGCACCACTTGACCCATGTAACCCAAATCCAAATGCACTAGCTTGTGATACGGATGGGGATGGAATACCTGATGGTACTAACGAAAATTCTATCGTAGTTTCAAATATTGAAATAAATGAAGGTGATGGTGGTGGAGATGGATACATACCTCTTGGACCAACAATGGGAAGAGATCATTTGACTGGAAACAAAGTTGTAACTGGAGGTTTTGGAATAGATGGCGAATTAGTAGATGTTGAAGGATGGTATACACCTCACGGTTGGAATAGAGACCCTGGAACACATACATTTACCATGAAAATATACAGTGAATTAGGTTTAGATTCCCTTACAGAGGTTCAACTATTAACCTCAATTATCGGAACATGGGATGCAAATAATCCAATTTGGAAAATCACACTTGATAAAAACTTTGCAGCAGGGACTTGGGATATCACTGTAATAGATGAACAGAACTTAATTGGTGATGCAACAGTAACTGCTTTGGAATTAGATAACAGATACAACTTTTTCTCAGTTACTATCACCGATATGGATCCTACTCCCGATAATGTTGCAATTGGCGTTAGAATGATTGATGATATATTTGGGATGAGTACAGCCTGGTTTAATGAAGGGTTGACAATCAAAGATACATTTGCCTACCTAAACATGCAAAATGGTTTTGAAGAAAATCTAAATGCTCCCTTGGTTTGTACTGAACAAGAAGATCCTGAAAATAGATACAGTTGTGCATTTGAGCAAAAAGAAAAAACATCGCTAGCCAAAGCAGAGGAAACTTTTATCAAATATTATGGAGATAGGGTGTATAACGTAGAAGAACCAGTCAATTCAAAACTTTTGATACAAGAAAATCCTGAAATTATCGAGTCAAAAGTGATTGAACAGACAATAAACCAACCGATCATTGAAGAAAATCACTACCTAAACTTTAAGGGCCTGAAAGATTATGTAGAAAAACCTTATCTGAATTCTGATTTACTCAAAAAAATTAGTGAGCGAATTTACCTTAATTTTGATGCTTTAGGGCGTTAAAATAATTGGTACTGCCAATGATTTAGTTAACCAGTAGCAATTCTGAGGTTAACGCTTCCGTTATTCTTATTTATGAAATAAATGGTAAAATTTCTGTGAGTTTAGAATCGGAGCTAATTACAGATTGCAAAGAAAATGTATTTTCGGGAATTGGAATTTCTGTAAATGATGCAAAAGCACTTATCAATCTAAAAGAGGATAAATTAAAAGAACTTGCAAAGGCTGCAAACGAAATAACAAAAGAATTCAATGGGGATAAAGTTGATTTTGAACAGTTAAACAATATCAAAAAAAATGCATGTAGTGAGGACTGTACATTTTGTGGACAATCTGCATTTTATAACACAGGTGATGAGTCCTATCAATTACCACCATCGCAAGAAATTGTTGATCAAGCAACAAAAGCAAAACAAGAAGGTGCGACTTCATATTGTCTTGTTGCTGCCTGGAAAGAGCCATCCTCTGCAGATTTTGAAAAGGTCTGTGAAATCATCCGCCAGATAAACAAACATGTAGGAATTTCAATAGAATGCAGTCTAGGATTTCTTACGGTAAATCAAGCCAAACGACTCAAAGAATTGGGCGTAATTCGTTATAACCATAATTTAGAAACAGCTAGATCAAAATTTCCCCAAATTTGTAGCACACACACATATGATGATAGATTGCATACTCTGCAAATTGCTCGAAATGCAGGTTTAGAGCTATGTACTGGTGGAATAATTGGGTTAGGGGAGACAAGAGAGCAAAGATTAGAGCTTGCATTAGAATTGGCAAGAATGAAACCCGAAGAAGTAACAATCAACATTCTAGTCCCAGTTCCTGGCACACCACTTGAGTTGCAAACACCTCTTGAAGATTCAGAAATTATTCGAATCTTTTCTTTATTGCGATTTTTGTTACCTGAATCAATAATCAAAATTTCTGGAGGGAGAGAACAAAAACTAAATGATGATGGTAGACAGCTACTTCAAAGTGGGGCAAATGGTATTATCACTGGTGGATATCTAACAATAGAGGGCAATCAGCCTCAAAAAGACCTACAAATGATAAAACAAATTGGTCGACAGAAAGGATAAATTTCCAAAACCTTGCACCGAAAATTTTCTTTTATAGATAATCAAATTACTCAGATAAAAAAGGAAAATCTACACCGGAAGTTACGAAATGGAAAGGTAGAAGGTCCTAAAATTACTATAGGCAAGAAAAAATTGCTTAACCTATGCTCAAATGATTATTTAGCAATTCCCGTATCCAAAACACCATTAAGGCAAATGCAGTCTAGTTCACGACTAGTTTCAGGAAATGACACTATATACAAAATTCTTGAATCGAAACTTGCAAAACACAAATTGCAGCAGAGCTCTTTGGTCTTTCCTACTGGGTACATGGCAAATCTGGGTGCAGTCTCATCACTTGCGCAAAAAGGAGACCTGATTTTAAGTGATGAGTTAAATCATGCAAGTCTGATTGCGGCATGTCGTCTTTCTGGGGCAAAAATTCAGGTATACAAACATAATGATATTGAGGATTTAGAATCAAAATTAAACAAAAAAAGTAATCGTAAATTCATTATTACTGAAGGAATTTTTAGCATGGATGGGGATTACGCAAACGTAAAAGAAATCTCCAAAACTGCTGAAAAAAAAGGAGCAATAATTATTTTAGATGACGCACATGGTGATTTTGTAGCAGGTATTGATGGGAAAGGCACCGCAAGTAAATTCAAAGTTTTAAAAAAAATTGATGTATATGTTAGCAGTCTAAGTAAGGGTTTAGGATCTTTTGGAGGATATGTTGCATCAAAGAAAAATGTAATTGATTTTTTAATAAATAAATCAAAGGAATTTATCTATACGTCTGCTCTTCCATCATCTCTAATAGATTATTCAATAAAACGTTTTGACTATAATAGGGAAGCTCAAAGAAAAAAACTAGAAAAAAATACGACTCACATATCAAATGGCTTGCAGAAAATTGGGTATGATATTTCATCTTCCACTCATATTATTCCGATAATAATTGGCGATGAAAAAAAAGTGATGAGGTTTGGTCAATATCTTTTTGATAATGGGGTTTATGCTCAACCAATACGATATCCCACGGTTCCAAAAAATTCAGCAAGAATTCGAATTTCGGTGACCGCATGGCTAAATTCTAGACAAATCGATTGTGTGTTAGAAGTATTTGATTCTGCCTGGAAAAAATTCAAACTTAATTAGATTATCTGTACATGTCATAGCCACCAAACATTGGAGATCCTATGAAAAATGCAATTGTGATTACAATTCCAAGTGCGATTCCTATGATCACAAATCGCTTATTCATCGATTGAAGACACTTCACCCGAAATAAAAAGGAAATGGAATAGATTTGGAAGAATGCTTTAAAGGAAAATTGGTGAATTAAATCATGGCAGAAATTACGATAGCCATAGCTGCGCTGGCAGGTCTTGGCTCATTTGTAGCACCTTGCATTTTACCCATGATTCCTGCATTTTTGGCCTATATATCAGGAACAACTATCACGGAGTTAAGCCAAAAGACAGGCTCAAGCATATTTGCAATAAATAGAACAAATATTATTTTAAATTCCATATTTTTTGTATTAGGATTTTCAGTTGTTTTTGCAACAGTTGGTGTTTTAATCAATAGTTTCCTTTCAAATTCTGCCAGTATTCTAATTGATGGTTTTAATCAAGTTGGAGGAATTATAATTATCGGATTTGGCATATTTTTGCTATTAACAATTAAATTCCGAAGATTGAATTTCGAGAAAAAATTTTTGCCAAAACGAGCAAAAGCAAGCTTTCCAATGTCGTTTATTTTTGGATTGGCCTTTGCAGCAGGATGGACGCCATGTGTAGGACCTGTCCTTGGAACAATTCTGACTCTTGCTGCCACTACTCCATCTGCATCATTTAATTTACTCTTTGCTTATTCTTTGGGTCTTGGAATTCCATTCATTTTGATTGGAGTATTTTTTTCACGAGCCACATCAGTAATTCGAGCAATGAGTAAACATCTGAAATATTATTCAGTTGTAATAGGTGCCCTGATAATTGTTTTAGGAGTTTTAGTGTTTACAAATCAGCTAGCCTACATCGCAAACTTTCCTCTTTTGAATGAGCTGGTGGCACTGGGGTGATAAAATGAAATCTGAGATAAAAACAGCAATTATTTTGGGAATTGTAATTGTGGGGATTGTTTTTGGAATAAGTTTTGCTCTGTCAGCACTGGAAGAGGATTCTGTAGAGGAATCACAAATCTCAAGCAACGAAGAAGTTAGGCAAATTAACATAGATAAATCGAAATTCAAAAAAGCCCCAAACTTGGTGGGAATTGCAAATTATATCAACACAACACCTGAGGGTTTATCTTCTGAGATGAAAGACAAGGTCGTTTTGTATGATATTTGGACCTATTCTTGTATCAATTGTATTCGTACTTTGCCATACATTACTGCCTGGAATGAAAAATATTCCGAGGAGGGATTATTAGTAATAGGAATTCATTCACCAGAATTTGAGTTTGAAAAAAATCTCTCAAATGTTGAAATGGCAGTAAAGAAACATGGAATAACATATCCTGTAGTACTTGATAATGACATGCAAACCTGGAAGGCCTTTGAGAATAGATATTGGCCAAGAAAATACATTGCAGACCATGAAGGATTCATTCGTTATGATCATATTGGTGAGGGCGGATATCAAGAAACAGAAAAAATAATTCAAAAGTTATTGGCAGAAAGAGCTGCAGACCTGGGAATCAAATTGGCTTCTGCAGAATCGCTAGTAGACATAAAAGAATTTGAGCATACAAGTTTTAGAACTCCGGAGCTTTATTTTGGTTATAACTTCGTTTTAGGTCGTAATCAACTTGGAAATTCAGAAGGTTTTCAACCAGATAAAGAAATTACTTATTCCATTCCAGAGAAACTTGATCAACATCGATTTTATTTAGATGGTACATGGTTGAATCTTTCAGGAAGTATGAAATTGGTATCAGAAACCGGCTCTATAAAATTACCATATCATGCCAAAGAGGTAAACATCGTAGCTGCTAATGATTCAGAAATTCAAATCTTCCTTGATGGAAAACAAGTTCCTAAACAGTACATGGGAAAGGATCTTGGTGCAAATGGAATTGTAAAAATTTCAGAGCCTGGATTGTACAATATAATTAGTAGTGAAAAAGCAGATTCCCATCTACTTGAGATTCAAGTTAACGATCCTAACTTTGAAATCTTTACTTTTACCTTTGGATAGGTGTAACCACAGTGTGTTGTAACCAAGGTTACAGGTATTGAAGGAACAAATCTGTTTATAACAAAATAATAGAGTCATTTTAGGGTAATTAAAGAATTTGAAGACAGTGTGGAATAGTGATACCAATGGAGGAAGTCTTTCACAGAAGGTTCTAAACAAGGTAAAGCCAGATACACCGCTAAAAAACAAAATTGATGCCGCACAGGGCAAACTAAAAACTCAGATTTTAAAATTAGATTCAATTCATAGTAAATTAAAACAAAAACATGACTTTGTTTTTAATAAAATTGTAGATGCACAAAAATCAAGAAACGTGGGTTATGCTAGAGCATATGCAATTGAACTTAATGAAATAAGAAAAATGAAAAATATGATAGGCGGAGCAAAGCTTGCTATGGAGCAAATTCAACTAAGACTAAACACAGTGTCAGAACTAGGCGATGTGGTAGTAACCCTAAGCCCGTGCATGTCAATTATCAGAGGTTTGAGCTCATCATTAGGAGGGGTTATGCCTGAGGCCAATGCATCAATGCAAGACTTGAGTAGTCTTTTGGGAGATGTTTTGTCTGGCTCAGCAGTAAATAATTCAGACCTTATGGCTTCAACGGATCACTCCTCTGCTGACACTATTGCAATTCTTGAGGAGGCACACCAAGTAATTGAAGGACAAACCAAAGTAAACATTCCAGATGTTCCCTCTGATCTCAAGCAAGAGATAATTCAAAGTAGAGGAGTAATCATTTAATTTCTTTCTTCATAAGCATTTTATTAACAATAAAAAAAATACTTTGTATTGAAGAATTATCATGCAAGTCCAGGTTTTGGATCTAAATTAACAGAAAAACAAACCAAAGAATTTCTCAAGAATTCCAAGCTTAACTTGCTACTTGGTACTCTCGATGAAAAAAATGAGCCAAATGTTCATCCGGTTTGGTTTCTATTTGATAATGATAAACTGTACATCGAAACATCAAAGACATCTAAAAAAGTGCGAAATCTGAGTAAGAGTAAATTAGCTTATTTTTGTATAGATGATGAAAAATTGCCCTACAAAGGAGTAAGAGGTAAAGGAGAAGTAACAATACATTTTGAACCAAAACAAAACCTACCAATAGCTGAAAAAATAATGGTAAAATATACAGGTAATCTGGAAAATGATGTTGCAAAATTTTTGTTAGGCGGAGTCAAAAATGGGAATTCAGTTATTTTAGAGATTGCTCCTCAATATTATGCAACTTGGGATCACAGCACTGGGATTACTGTCTAGAATTTTTTTTACTTTTTTGAATTAGGATCTTCTTGATTCTAGATATTGTTGGGTAACTATATCCACGTCTTCTATAATTTGCAATCATCATTTTCCAATTTTTCAAACGCCACTGTGCTTGTTCCAAAGTAACAGAATGCACCTCTTTTTGAATAATACTTTTTCGTCCAACTTTTAAGGTTCCAGAATCCTTTGCAGACCAACGATTCTTTGCAAATTTTAATCCCGCAAGAATTTCCTCAGTTGGCATATCGCGAAAATATTCTTTTAATTTACGCATTTCCGTTTCTGAAGGTTTTTTTGCAATTGGCAATTCAATTACTTGTTTTTGCATTACTAAAGAAAGTTTAATCTCACATAATAGACTCTTGCTAAATTGCTTTTTACAATTTGTGGTATTTTGTGCACCGTGAACACCAAATAATTAATCAAAAAAAAATCTTCTTAGAGATTATGGTTTATGAGCGAACGGGTGTAATTGCTATAATAATTGGAATTTCAGTGATAATTTCCCTAGCCTCTTTAATCTCTCTTCCAGCTTACAAATCAGATTCTAAGGACTTGTGGTCATTTGATACAATGAGAAACGAATTGTTAAATGCCGAAGACAAAGCTCGGACGATAATAGATGCAGAAAAAATAGAAATCAAGTCAAAATTAATGGATATGATAAATCCCTAACAATTAAAAAAATTAAAATTTGAATTTTTACAAATAGTATTGTAAAGAGTAAAACCAAAAATAATTGAGGCAAAAACGGCCAACGGTATTACAACTAGAATTTTTGATTTAAGACCCACTCATTAAATTCTATAAAATTACTATAAATTCTGATCACAAAAACTCCGCCAAATCCCCAGCGAAAATAAGGGCATTGGGGTCACCAAGGATTTGACAGATTACTATTAGATTCAAAATAAAATATTATTTGAACATTGTTAGAATTTACCAACAAAGTTGTCATTATTTATCATAGTAAATCTTTGCTGAATGTTCAAAAAAATCACACAATAACTTAGATAAGAAATTTTTCCTACCAAACATTAGTGGTCAAAGCTGTCGCTGAGAAACAATCGTTATTGGCCTTAAGTTTTGACCCAATTTTAAAAATTAAAAATTAAAAACACGTTTTTTTATTTTATAATACTATTTTTTAATTATAATTAAACAAAATACGATTAATGTCAGAAGTTCACCGTAAATTAGTTAGAGGCCTAATCGATTATTTTGATTCTAAAGGATACAAAATTGTTTCAGCTGATTATGGAAATTTTCAGAAATGTGAAAAAATAGGGAGTCATGAACCAGATGTAATTGCATATCACATGGATAATGATACATATACAATCGGCGAGGCAAAGACCTGTGAAAATTTAGACACTGAAAAAACAAGGGAGCAGTTTGAGGACTTTGCCAATGCTGTAATCAACAAGGTAGGCTCAGAAAGATCCCTTATCCCTTTTTGTGTTGCTGTTCCAAAAAATTGTCTTCAAGAACTTGAGAAAAAGATAAAGGATTTTGGACTATCGCTAAATGGCAACATTCAACCTTTGGGTTTTTAGATTACCTCGATCTCAAAAATTCCATTAACATTAGGATTTTGTAACAAATGAATTATTTCTCTTGGTACGTCTTCTGAGGATTTGTCACAATCTACTGCCAGGGTACGAGGGCAAACAAAATTACTTTTTCTTATAACGATATCATGCGGATGAGTAAGTGTAAGATTGTCATGGCCTTTTCCATTGATTACAAAACAATGCTCCCCTACTTTTAATGAGATTTTTACATCAGAATTTGAATTCATTAATTTTTTTTTAATTGAATCTGGAAGATTGTTACAGCCACAAGAGGCATTTACGCCAACGATACAATCTCCTTTAGTGGTTAGTGATTTTTCTTTTGTAATCTCTATGGTTTTTTCATGGTGAGATCTAATATTAGCATGACCTGAAAATTCAATCTGAAATTGCACGCTACCTTTTGGTGGCTAGACTTAAATTAAACGTTCCAAGGATTTAGTTTAAAATGCTTCCTGCACAACAAGGCTACGATAGAGCCATAACTGTTTTTTCTCCCGATGGGCGATTGTATCAAGTCGAATATGCAATTGAGACTGTAAGACGAGGAACTATCGCAGTTGGCATAAAAACAAGCGATGGAATAGTAATTGCAGTAGAAGAAAAACCTCGTAAACTTCAAATTTCAGATGAGGCTCAAAAAATATTTCATGTAGATGACCACATTGGCGTAGCAGCAGCAGGATATATCCCAGATGCTAGGAGTCAGGTCGATAATGCAAGATTTTTTGCCCAAAGTAACAAGCTAATTTATGATGAACCAGTTGATGTTGAGACCGTTGCAAAGCACCTAGCAGACCAATGTCAGCAATTTACCCAGTATGCAGGAGTTCGACCCGTGGGAGTTGCTTTGATTATTGGTGGAATTGATGACGATAACCAAACCCAGTTATTTCTAACCGATCCCAGTGGCACATACATATCCTATGAAGCAGTTGCAATTGGTTCAGGCTCTGATCAAGTAACAGATTTTCTTGAAAAAACCTTCAAAGAAGATTTGTCATTAGAAGATGCATCGGTACTGGCAGCTGCTGCAATTTATCTTTCTAGTGAAGATAAAGAAGGCAGTAAACATATTCGCATGGCACAAATTAAAAAAGATACAAAACAGTTTGAGATTCTATCCAACGACAAAATTGCAGAGTATGCTAAAGTTGCCAAACAAAAATATCCACCACAAAGTTAGAAGTTTTTTAATAGAATGAAATTATCAATTGCCATTCCAGATTCATGTTTAGAAGACGAATCCACTCTTTTAGGAAAATCTAGAAAAATTTCTCTCTTAGCAAGACCATGTGCAATTTTTCGAGTTAAAACAATCTATATTTACGATGACAGGGGCAAACATGGGGATCATTCATTATTATTTACGATGTTAAAATACCTTGAAACCCCTCCGTTCTTACGAAGACGTCTTTTTCCAAAGGTAACTGAACTAAAATACTCTGGTGTTTTGCATCCGTTAAAAATAGCTAGCCATGTGGCTCCATCTAATCCCAAAAAAATTACAACTGGAGATATTAGAGAGGGAGTAATAACAATTAACAAAGGAAGGCACTTTGTTGATATTGGGATTAACAAACTACTTCCTTATTTTGGCAAACAGACCGTAGGAAAAAGAATCACAATTAAATTCAAGTCAGGATATCCTGATTTTACATACGCCGAAATTGAAAAGGAGTCTCTTGAAAATTATTGGGGTTATTCGGTAAAGGAGCGAAAAAAATTATTTGGTCTATTGGCCTCTTGGGAAGGTAAAGTGATTCTAACATCAAGAAAGGGAAAAATAATTACTAATTCTACGGCTAAAGAATATACAAATTCGGATCAAGAAACGCTGGTAGTATTTGGTTCGACCAATAAGGGGATTCATGAGATTTTAGGAAATAATATCAAAAAGGTTCAAAATACTAGAATAATCAATTTCTTCCCAAATCAAGCTACAGAAACGGTTCGCTTGGAAGAAGCAATTTTAGGAACCCTTTCAATTTTAAATTCAGCCTAACTTTTGATTTAAATGATTAAAGTTTGATAGTTTTTTTACAATGAAAAAAAATTTCCTCCTACTTGCAATTGCAGTTGGAGTATTTGGAGTAGCGATAGGCGGATATAGTATTTGGATTGCTGTTAGTAAATTGTTACAACCTTAGGTAGTATTTTTTAAAAAAATTTCAAAAAAAATGCAATTTTGTTAATAAGTATATAATGGGGTTAACGACAAAATCGGTTTAATCATGGGTCATCGTAAACATAGTCAACCGCGTAGAGGTAGTCTTGCATACCTTCCTAGAGGTAGAGCAAAATCAATGGAGGCACGAATCCGAAAATGGCCAGAGATCTCATCTGAAGAACCGAAGATCCTTGCACACGCAGGATTCAAGGCAGGCTGTGTTCAAATTGTAAGTATTGATGATAGAGAAAAAACTCCAAATGCAGGAAAACAGCTTGTTAGTCTTGGAACAGTTTTAGTTACACCTCCATTATTGATTCTAGGAATTCGTGGGTATTCCAAGGACACACACGGACTGCATGCAGAATTTGATGTATTTGCAGAAGATATCCCAAAAACAATTTCAAAGCAATTTACTTTTAAGAATAAAGAGGGTGCCATTTCAAACGCCGAAAAAATGCTAAAAAACATAAAAGAAATTTTTGCCATTGTTGCAATAACTCCAAATAAAGTTGGCTTGGAGCAAAAAAAACCGTATATTTTTGAGGCGGCAATAAAAGGTGGCGATATTGCCAAACAATTTGCATATGTAAAAGATCTATTAGGAAAAGAGGTAAAAATTGACGAGGTGTTTGAAACTGGCGCTACTGTTGATGTTGCAGCTATAACTAAGGGAAAGGGATGGCAAGGAGTAATTACAAGATACGGTGCGAAGAAAAAACAACACAAGTCCAGAAAGACCGTAAGAGAGCTTGGTAGTCTTGGACCAATTTCTCCGCAATATGTAATGTATACGGTTCCACGAGCAGGGCAAATGGGATTTCATCAAAGAATAGAGTACGATAAGAGAATAATGATAATGTCAAATACAAGCAATGAGGAATACAAGATAAATCCAACTGGCGGATACAAACATTTTGGATTTGTAGATGGAGATTATGTAATACTAAAGGGGTCAGTTCCTGGAACATACAGACGTTTAATAAAATTAAGGACACAGATTCGAAACGCCCCTGCTAAAGTAAACAAGCCAAATATTTTAGAGGTGGTCATCTAATGAAGACTGTTGTTTTATCAACCAGTGGAACCAAAGAAGGAGAGATTGAACTCCCACCAATTTTTACAACTCCTTTTAGAAAAGACTTGATTCACAAAGCCTATACAAATCTAAACACACATCATTTTCAACCAAAGGGAACTCATCCAACTGCAGGTATGGATGTAGTCGCTAGATCAAATGATCCTCCTACTGGTCATGGAACTGCAAGGATAGCTAGAATGCGTGGAGGTGGCGGTGGACGTCAAGGCGAAGGAGGTGGAGTAGCTTCAGTTCGTGGAGGAAGGCAAGCACATCCACCAAAAGTTGACAAAGTGATTTTCAAGAAATTAAACAAAAAAGAAAACAAATTGGCTTTGTGTTCGGCAATTGCAGCAACAGCATCAAAGAGAATAGTAGAGGCCAGAGGGCACAAAGTCGACAAGATTGAATCATTTCCAATAGTGGTTTCTGATGAAATTGAAAACATATCAAAAGCAAAGGATATGGTAAAAATTCTCGAGTCTCTGAAATTAAATGACGACATTTCGAGACTAGAGAATAGAAGAAAGCGGACAGGCAAATCAGCCCTTAGAGGTAGAGGGAAAAAAATCGGTAAGAGTGTGTTATTTGTAACATCATCTCCTCAAAAATTATCAAAAGCTTGTGGTAGTTTTCCTGGAGTCCATGCAACTTCTGCAAAAAATCTAAGTGTGTTAGATTTAGCTCCCGGGGCCAATCCAATTAGATTAACAGTATATTCTAAAAATGCAATTGAAGAAATTGCAAAAATAAAGTCAGATCATTTGGAATTAATGGAGAAATTAAAATGAATACAGCAGAAGCATCAAAGATCATCTTAAAACCATATGTTACTGAGAAAACCTTTGCCATGGTGGAAAATGAAAGTAAAATTTGTTTCATTGTTGATAATTCTGCAACCAAACCAGAAATTCTCGAAGCAGTAAATGAACTCTATAAACAAAAAGGAGTTAGGGTTAACACAGCCAGAACGGTCTATGGTAAAAAGGCATTTGTTCAGATGGAGTCAACAGAAAAGGCACGGGACTTGGCTACAAAAATAGGAATGATATAATATGGTAATTCAAGGCTTTTTAATGAGGAAGAAAAATGGTTAAAAAATTCGAATACCGTGGAAAACCGATTACTGAATTAGAAGGAATATCCTTAGATAAGCTATTTCAATTGCTAAATTCTCGCCAACGAAGATCTCTTACTAGAGGAATAACAGATGGTAAGAGAAAACTAATCGATGAAATAAAGGCTGCAAAAGCAGGTACAAACAAAAATCCAATTAAAACACATCTTAGAGAATTAATAATACTACCTCAGATGGTAGGTGCTACTGTTAATGTTTTTTCCGGAAAAGAGTTTCAACCTGTTAAAATTGTTCCAGAGATGATTGGACATTATCTAGGAGAATATGTGATTACAAACAAGAGGGTACAACATGGAGCACCAGGTGTAGGCGCATCAAGATCCAGTTTGTATGTTCCATTAAAGTGATTTAAAATGACACATTTTGATTATGCATTTCAGACCTTTGATCCGACAAGACACGTACGCTCTTCAATTCGAGAGAAACAAATATCTCACAAACATGCACGAGAAATTGCAGTAAAAATTAAAGGAATGTCAATTGAAAAAGCAAGAGATTTTTTGCAAGGCGTTGTTAACAAGGAAAGAGCAGTTCCCTTCAAGCGATACAAAAACCAAGTTGGCCATAGGTCAGACCCCGGGGTAATGTCCGGAAGATATCCTCAAAAATCAGCAACTGAATTTATTAAATTATTAGATAACCTCGAATCAAATGCGGAATACAAGGGAATGGATTTAGATAGATTGAAAATAGTTAACGCGACTGTACATAAAGGAGTTTTGATTAAACGTTTCACACCAAGGGCAATGGGCCGAGCAAGTCCAAAAAATAATGTACTAACACACGTCGAAGTCGTGGCACAAGAGGTATAGTAAATGTCTGCAGTAAAAAATGTAATTAAAGATAACTATAACATGATGCTTCTCAAAGACTTTTTGCGAGAGGCAATTAAAGAATCAGGGTTTTCGCATGCAGAAATATCAAAGACACCCACAGGTACCAGGGTAGCGCTGCACGTGACAAGGCCGGGAATAGTAATAGGAAGAAAAGGCGTAGGAATTAGAGAGTTAACTGAAAAATTAGCAACTGACTTTGGTTTAAAAAATCCTCAAATCTCAGTAGTAGAAATACCAAGACCTGAACTTGCACCAGGAGTAATGTGTAACAGAATGGCGGCTCACCTGCAACGAGGAACTGCATTTAGGCGTGCCACTATGTGGACCCTGCAGCAAATAATGGAAGGAGGTGCCATGGGAGTACAGATTACTATTTCAGGAAAATTAAGAGGAGACAGGTCAGCATTTGAAAAACATACAGCAGGTATTTTACCAAGAGCTGGGCATCACGCAGACATGATTGTTGCAGAAGACATTGCCCATGTCCAAACACCAATGGGACTTATTGGAATAAGAATACGAATTGCACAAAAAGAGAAGCTTGTTCCAGAATTTGAGCACATTGAAAAAGAAAAGCCAAAGGTTGTAGAAAAACCAAAGGAGATTGAGATTAAAGTTGAAGGAGATAAAATAAAGATCGAAGGTGCAAAGATCAAAACAGATGAGAAAACTGAATCCGAACATATTGAAGAAGAGGAAGAAAAGATCAAAACCATCGACACATTAGAAGAAGAAGAGGAGAAATTCAAGTAATGGCAAGAACTTCGATGAAAACAATTAGAGCATTTAATGAAAAAGATTTGGAAGATAGATTACAGCAAGCACGATCTGAGCTTGCAAAACTAAAAGTTGATGGTGCTAAAGGAACACTACGAAAAGAAAGTGGTAAACTAAAACCCCTTAAACGAGATATTGCACGCATGTTAACTAGGTTAAACGAGATGAAAAAACAATGACTCCTCAAAACGATTCTGTTAATGAACTAGTAGGATTATACACCAGTGTAATAGAATCAACAAATTCTCAAATTATTGGAGTAAACGGTAAAATTGTAAATGAGACAAAATCCATGCTTGAAATTAAAACAAGAGATGGGTTAAAAAAAATTCCAAAAAACCATAGCAAATGGCAAGTAAATACAGATACTCAGAAATTTGTAATTGATGGTGCATCGATTAATAAAAGACCACAAGACAGGATTGGAGTCGAATTAAAATGAGAAATATTGGACTAAAAGTAAAGCAATCTAAAGAAAAGATAGATCCTAATGATAAGAAAAATCCATTTAATGGAACTTTATCAATAAGGGGAAAATTATTTGAAGGCAAAGTAGTTTCAGCAAAGTCACGTAACACTGCCACAATTGAAAGAGAAGCACCAGTTTATTTTACAAAATTTAAAAGATATGCCAGAGGAAAAAGTTCCATTCATGCACACGTGCCTTCTAATATTGAGGTTCAAGAAGGAGACCGAGTGGTTGCTGCAGAATGCAGACCACTATCAAAATCAGTCTCTTTTGTGATAGTTGAGGTTAAAAAGTAATGTCTCAAGGCAGAAGTCGCGGAAAGGCAAAAGGCGTAGTGGAGTTCAGACCATATGTAACAAGGGCGCTTCCAGTTGGTGCACAAATTGTATGTGCAGATAATTCTGGCGCAAAAATTTTAGAGATTGTTATGGTTCAAAAAACCAAAACCCGAGTTTCAAGACTTCCTGCAGCAGCAGTTGGCGATTATGTTAATGTTGTAGTAAAAAAAGGACCAGCAGAGCTTAGAAAACAGATTCACGGTGCAGTAATAATTAGACAAAAGTATCCAGTAAGGCGATTAAATGGAGTACGAGTTGCATTTGAAGACAATGCGGCAATTCTTGTTACCCCAGAAGGAGAAGTAAAAGGAACGGACATTAAAGGTCCAGTAGCTGCTGAGGCATCTGAAAAATGGCCAAGACTAGCCAATCTGGCATCAATGGTGGTATAAAATGAAAGCAACTAAAATGAGAAATCTCCAGATGTATCAGGCTGCACAACATAATAGAAGTAAGCAATTAGGAAGTCCACTATCCAAAGATTTACAAAAAAAGTATGGAAGAAGAAACGTAAGAGTTGTAGTTGGAGATACAGTCAAGGTATTACGAGGGGAATTCAAAGACATTGATGGAAAGGTTTCAAAAATTTCTACACAAGATTACAAGATTGCAATTGAAGGAATTAAAAAAGAAAAAGGAAAAGGAGACAAATTTGATGTCATGATTCATTCATCTAATGTTTTGGTTACAGGGCTTAATACAAGTGATTCTTGGAGAACAAGTAAACTAGAAGGCAAGAAAGTAAAAAATCAACCGCAGTCAGCAACTAAACCTGAAACACCAAAAAAACCAGCCCCACAAAAAGAAAACAATACTAAAAGTATGGCAAAAAAAGAGGAAAAAAGTGAATAGTAAATGGTAAGTGTTTCTGGAAGTAAAAAACTCAAAAGACAAATGGCACCATTGTTTTGGGGCATTACAAGAAAAGACAAGCGTTTTGTGACAACAGTAAAACCAGGACCACATTCTAAAGAATATTCTATTCCCTTGGCAGTTTTTCTAAGAGATACTATCAAAATGGTTTCGACGCAACGTGAAGCCAAAGCCCAAATTTATGGAGGAGCAGTCACAGTCGATGGAGTACAACGCAAATCACTTCATCATGGAATTGGATTAATGGATGTAGTTGAGCTAAAAAATGTAAAAGATGTTTTCCGACTAGTACCAAAAGATGGGGCATTTCTTGTTCCAATAAAAATTGCAAATGAAGAAAAATCAAAAAAACTTTGTCAGGTAAAATCAAAGACTACAATTAGGGGCGGTAAAATGCAAATTGGATTCCATGATGGTCGTTCATTATTATCGGATCAAAGTGTTAACGTTGGCGATACATGTATGATTCAAATCCCTGAGCAAAAAATTCTCGATGTGATTAAACTGGAAAAAGGATGCAAAGTGATTGTTACTCGTGGGTTAAACGCAGGTCAATTAGGTACAGTTGAGGAAATAAAAGAGGGGTCATTTGTACTTCCAAGGATGGCAACAGTAAAGTTTGAGGGTCGAGAAATTGAAATCCCAACAGACATCACAATGGCGGTAGGAAAAGACAAACCGGTTATACAGATAGAGTGATCTTATGGCACAACAAATGGAAAATCCAATGAAAAAAATCTCTCTTGCAAAGGTCGTATTAAACATGGGAGTTGGAAAATCAGGAGATGCAATTGAAACTGCAAAAAAAGCCTTAGATCAAATTTCAGGTAAAAAATCTAACAGTCGTGCTGCAAAAGAGACCCAAAGAGATTGGGGGGTAAGAAAAGGAGAACCCATAGGAGTAGCAGTGACAGTAAGGGATCAAGATGCCGTTGAACTATTAAAAAGACTATTAGAAGCCAAAGGATATCAGCTCAAGGCAAGATCATTTGATGCGTTTGGAAATTTCTCATTTGGTATAAGAGAGCATATTGATATTCCCGGAGTAAAATACGATCCACAAATTGGCATATTAGGTTTAGATATTGCAGTATCACTGACGCGTCCTGGATATAGTATTCGTACAAGAAGTAAACACAAAGCAAGTGTTGGTAAATCTCATGTGATTTCTGCAAAAGAGGCACAGGGGTTTATGGCAAAAGAATTTGGGGTGAATTTCGTTTAATGGCAAAAGATAGATCTTATGAAGCAACAGGTAGGAAAAAACATGAATTTGGTAGAGGCTCAAAATGGTGTAAGAGATGTGGAGATTATACCGCAGTTATTCAAAAATATCAGCTTATGTTGTGCAGACGTTGTTTTCGTGAAGTTGCAAATTCACTGGGATTTAAAAAATTTAGGTGACTGATGAAATATGCCAGCAAAAAATGTTTTAGCAAATTTGTTTGTTACTATTTTTAACACAGAAGCAAGAAGAAAAGGCAATTGCCTTGTTTCACCTACCTCAAAGCTTAGTGCAGAAGTTTTGAAAACACTACAAAAAGACGGTTACATCGGCGAGTTTGAGCACATTGATGATAACAGAGGAGGAAAACTAAAGATTGAACTCCTAGCTAAAATCACAAAATGCGGTGCCATCTCTCCAAGATTCAAAGTAAAAAAAGAGGAATATCCACAGTGGGAGCAACAATATCTTCCATCTTATAATCGAGGAATTCTTTTGGTTACCACAAATCAGGGAGTAATGTCACATCGTGAGGCTGCAAATAAAGGAATTGGAGGGTTTTTGATAGGATATGTCTACTAAACAATTAGAAAAATTTGAAACTGAATTAGAAGTTCCAGAGAAAGTTACGGTAACTATGAATAAACACATGATGCAAGTTCAAGGGCCACTAGGTAAAACCTTCAAGAATTTTAAAAAAATTCCAGTCAATGTAGCAATTGATAATGGCAAAATTTCAATCAAAGCTTTAGGAACTAGAAAAAGAGATTATGCAATTTTAAACACAGCAAAATCTATTATTAGAAATCTATGTGAAGGAGTACTTGAAGGATATACAATAAAGATGAAAGTGGTGTTTGCCCATTTCCCAATAACTGTAAAGGTAAAAAACGATATTGTCTTAATTGAAAACTTTCAAGGGGAGAGATCTCACAGAACTGCAAAAATTATCGGGAAAACAAAGGTCAATCCAAAAGGCGATGATATTATTTTAACAGGTCATGTTTTAACAGACGTTACCCAGACTGCTGCAAATATACAACAACACACCAAAGTAAAAGGAAAAGACCACCGTGTTTTCTTAGACGGCATATACGTCTTTGAGCAAAACAAAGGAATTGAAAAATAAGCCATTTTTTCAAGTTAGATAATGGCCTTAGATCCGGATTTTAAAAAACAAACTGATTTTTTAATCGAGCAAACACTGGAGCTTTACAAATCTGCAGGTGCATCGCCTAGGATTAGCGAGGTATGGAGTGTAAAAAGTACCGGAGATTTTTTGTGTGGTTTTTTTGTTGGCGAGATGATTGGTTCTGCTCTAAGTGCGTTTCAAGTGTTTCATAAACGAGAGCCATCAAAGGAAGAACACATGGAAATAGTGGACTTGGTTGAACAACGCTCTCAAGAAATTGTCGAGTTTTTTTCAAAATTTAATTGACAAGAAAACCTGTTCGGAAAGATTAAATCGTATTTACCAACGAACAAATCAGTTGCCGCCCTAGCTCAGCGTGGTAGAGCGTCGGACTGTTAATCCGTTGGTCGCCAGTTCAAGTCTGGTGGGCGGCGCCTATTGTTTCTAAATTCGAGTTTTGAAACATTTTAAATTTAATTATTAAAATCTGCCATGGTATTTTGAAATAATCTTTCTAAATTCGAGTTTAGCAACATTGATTGATAGATACAATTTGGTTTATTCTTATAGACTGGATAGATCTAATATCTGATCGTTAATTAGTAAAAGTGCAGGAGTTTTACATTGGCCAGAACTAGACGGGCCAACAGATATTGTGTTGATTGCGGTGCAAGGCTAGTATATTACCCTAGATTATCAAACCCAAAGGCACCTAACGAGTTTAGAGTTTTGGTTTATGCCTGTCCTGATTGCACTGAGGACTTTGAGAGACCAAAGATGTTTTCTATAAAACGAAATCAGGTCGAGGACCCACTTGAAACTGTCGAAATTGAAATTACTCAAATCCAAAAAAAACTAGCCGCCAAATGAGAAAAGAAATCTAGATAAAAATGAGCTCCGAAAAAACACGAAGTAATTGGTGGTACTTGCTTCCTATTTTGTTTGGATTAATTGGAGGAATAATTGCCTATTTTGCATTAAGAAGAGATGATCCAAAAAAGGCTAAAAATTGTATGGTTTTGAGCGTTATCTTGTTGTTAATCGGAATTGTTTTGAATTTTATTTTTGCTACTCAGATTAGTCAATTTGAGCAGGATTTGGGAATTAATATTCAAGTGTAGAGGTTGTTTTAGCCTAGAAATAAAGAGGAGTTTCTAAATTCGAGTTTAGAAACATTGCTAATTAACACAAGAGTACATACTCTACGATAAAATATAGTCAAACGCAGAGACAAACCTATGAGTCCAAAGCAGATGCATGACAATCTTGAGAGATGGCTAGTTCATGAGAATTTTCGTTTCAAAGAGACACCAAGTGAGCAAGATAGTTTTAAAATAATTATAAAACACGTAGGTGGTTTTGGACATCAAGTTGAGATATTTCAGCCAGTATCCCAACCAGGTGTTTTAGTTTTTGGTAGTCGGGTGCCGCTTCAGAATAATCAAAATGCCAGATACCTCAAATTATCTCCTCAGGAAAGAGAAAATTTTGAGAAAAAAGTATCTGATTTTTGCACCTCAATTAGGGCAATAAATCGAATGCTTGAAGAAAATGGTAAAAAAATAATCGGCGTCTATATCGTCTTAGATAAAGAAGAGTCATTCAATCAAAAAACCGTCATAGAGTCAATAGAAGGAGTAGCTGAAAT
>JBFJMG010000003.1:0-27052 GCA_041634015.1 Nitrosopumilaceae archaeon | reverse complement strand
TTGAAGGTTGAATAAACCAATTCCCTGTACAATAACAAAATAATAATTATGATAATCCCGGTAAGGGCTAGCATCAAAATTGTATCATTTACACTAACAAGCAAAATACTTCCAAAAAGAAAACCATACACATCCATTGAATACCCTCCAGACAGACTGATGAGCACCAAACCTACTGCTATTCCTGAAGAGAGAAGTACAGCTACTGATGCATCGCCTGAAATGGAAAAGGTTTGTTTTATTCTGGTAATAATTAATGCGCTTGCAATTGAAACTGCATATGCAGTCCACAATGGATATATTCCAAGTAGTAATCCCGCTGCAATCCCACCAAAGGACGAATGAGCTACAGCATCGCCAAACAAGGAATAACGTCTCAATACAAGAAACAAGCCCACTACAGAACAAAGAATGGCAATTGCTGCACCGGCAATTAGTGCCCTTTGCATAAAACCATAACTTAGAATTTCTAGACTCATGTTGTTTCGTGATGATGCATATGTTGTTGCATAGAAGCCTCAGAGTATTTCTCAACTAATTCAGGATTTGTAAAAAACTCATCAGAGATTCCGTGAAAGAAAAGTGTTCGGTTAACACATGCAACTTTGTTTGCAAGTTTGTTTACTGCATCCATATCATGCGAGGACCAAATAATTGTAATATTTTGTTTTTTATTTAATTCCGTGAGTATGCCATAAAATAGCTCAGTACTTTGCTGATCGATGCCAGTTACAGGCTCATCTAAAATCAAAATTTTAGGCTTGTTTACTAGGGCTTTGGCAATAAAGACTCGTTGTTGCTGGCCTCCAGATAACTCACCTATTCTTCTATTGGCAAGCTCATGAATCCAAACGTCTTTGAGTGCTTGTTGTACTCTTTTTTCATTGGTTTCTCGCTTCAAGCCCATTCGGACCACTTCAGTTACCGTTGCTGGAAAGTTTTTATCAAAAACTGGTTTTTGGGGCACATATCCTATTTGATTTAGATAATCTTTTGACTCCCTTACATCTTTGCCAAAAAACTTTATTCTCCCTTCATAATCATTCAAAAGCCCAAGCATACAAGCAAACAATGTTGATTTTCCAGCCCCATTTGGCCCGATAATTCCCAGAAAATCATGCTCATCTACGGTTAAATTGATGTTATCAAGTGCCTTGACATCTGAATATTTCACTGTTAAATTTTCAATTTCAACTACCTTCAATTACACAGCACCTCGGTTAATTTTTCTAAATTGTTTTCCATCTTACCCAAATAGTTATCACCTGGTTTCATAACCTCCATTGTAGATAAAACAGAAATTTTCCCACCTATTTCATTTGCAATAATTTGAACTGTGTTTAGGTTAGAATATTCCTCGCCAAAGATAACTTTGATTCCCAAGTTTTTTGAAAGATTAATTAATTTTTCAAGATTTTTGGGATTTGGCTCAAAATGATGATCATTTGATTTTACAATCGTATACTGATTAAGCCCATATTGTAATGCAAAATAATAAAACGCATCATGATACGTAATAAAATCTGATTTACAATTTTGTAATTGTTTTTTGATTTTAGAATCAAGTGACTCTAATTTCAAAATATACTCATCTGCGTTTTGTTGATACGATTTTTTATTTGAAGGATCAATTTGTGAAAAACCATCAGCAATATTTTGTACTTGAATTTTAGCAAAAACTGGGTTTAGCCATATATGCGGATTTTTTGTATCATCTGAATCAAGCAAACTAGATTCAGTAGAAAAATTTTTGCTAGTATCTACGATTTTAACATTGGAATTTGTAAATTCAATATCATGTATCCAATGTTCAAATCCAAGTCCATTAATTATAATGACATCCGCTGTTTGGATTTTTTCAATTTCTCTAATTGATGGCTCCCATTCATGTGGCTCGACTCCGGCAGGCACCAGCAAAAAAACTTCAGTGGATGAACCGCCTACAATTTTTGAGAATTCATAAAGTGGGAAAAAAGTTGTAAAAACCAACAATTTGGTATCTTGATCATTTTGCAAAAGATTTGGTTTATCCAAAGCCCAAACAGCAACTGATGAAAGCGGAATTACTACCATAATTGCAATAATTGCAATCTTTATCTGAAAATCCATGCCTAAATTCGGAATTAATTATTAATAAATCTAAGAAAAGTTAATAATTTTAGTATTCTATTTATATGAAATTTAATAACTTCTAACAATATGCCCATAGTTTCAATCTCATTAAACTCTGAAATTTTATCCGAACTTGACAAGCTTCAAAAATCAATGGGCTTTTCAGGTAGATCAGAGGCAATTCGTGCAGGAATTCGAAGTTTTGTTTCTGAAGAAAAACAAAAGGATCAATTATCTGGAAAGATAAATGCGATTTTACTTGTAGTACACAATGATGAATTTGATCATATTGTTTCTGGAATTGCCCATAATTTTGAGGATCTAATCACAACTCACCTACATAGTAAAATCGAAGGAGACAGATGTATGGAATTATTTTTAATCAAAGGTAATGCAGAAAAAGTAATTACATTTACAAAAGATTTTCAAACAAACAAAAAAATGGACACTGTAAAACTTGTCTCCATTTAATGATTTGAGGATCTAATTTAGGAAATTATTGATTTGAAATTTAGATAAACATCATTCTCAGCTCCCAGAATTGGGTCAGTTTGGGATTTGACATTATCAAATTCTAATACTGAGTAATCATAATTTTCTTTAATTGATTCATAATTTCCTGCTAGTTTA
The DNA here is from genome assembly GCA_041634015.1 of Nitrosopumilaceae archaeon. Lineage (GTDB taxonomy): Archaea > Thermoproteota > Nitrososphaeria > Nitrososphaerales > Nitrosopumilaceae > JBFJMG01. Next base: position 24,310 of record JBFJMG010000003.1, on the reverse strand, counting down.
TTTTTGGTTACTTTTGTAAAGTGATCATGAGCTTTGGTGAGCTCGAATTGTTTTTTTTGCTCAAAAACACATGAGTTTCTATTATTTGGATCTCCATCTTGTGCGCACACTTTATCAGTAGATATTCTATCTTCAAAATTATGACCACTCTTAGGGTATGCATAGGTATCTTCAACTATAATTCCATCATTAAACCAGTTGCTATTCATTCCCCCGATGTCATCAATCATTCTCACACCTATTGCAAAGTTAACCGGAGACGGTTGCATATCAGAAATCGTAATTGAGACAAGAATGTATTTCTCTTCAATTTCTACGGCTGTATAAGTTACATCGCCAATCAGGTTCTCCTTATCAATTACATCTACATTCCAAATCGGAGCACCCATTTTCCTATCTAACTTAATCTTCCAAATAGGATTATTTGCATCCCAAGAGCCAATTGGTGCTGTAAACAGCTGTACTCCCGTGACTGCTTCTGTTCCCATATCGCTTAGAATTTTCAAGGTAAAGGTGTGATTTCCAGGCGTTACACTCCAACCAAATGGCGTGTACCAGTTTCTTACATCGACTACTTTTCCATCGATTCCAAATCCTCCCTTTACTACGAATTCATTTGTTAAAGGATTCACTCCCATGGTTGGGCCAAAGGAATAGACACCATCGCCATTAGAAGAGAAAGGCTGAGATCCGGCACATTGTCCTATTGCAGTTCCTTCAATGTTTGGGTGAGGATGATCAGTAATTACTGGGTTTCCAGTTAGTACATTAGTTCCGATAAAGACGCTGGTTTGAATATTATTGTTGATTGTACCTGGGTTAGAAACTGAGCTCTGGCAATAGTTAGTAAACAATCCCAAGTTCTGGATGAAACCTATTGGTGGAGGTCCGTTAATTATGATCCCGTGGTTTACTATATGTCCATCAGGACTGTTGGTCATAAAACCTCCATTTGTGAATGTTCCATAGTTGTATAAAATTGGCATATGATTTGAAACCATATTGAAGTTCCCGAGATTTTCTAACTCTCCATTGTTTGTCAAAACACCTCGGTTACTAAGGGCTGCATTATTTGAGGTAATTGTTAGTTTTGAGCCTTGTAGAATAGTTAGTGTACTTCCAGTAGAGGTTTGAAGTTCAATGTTATCAACGGTAAAATCAATATCTAATTCTGCTTCTACGTTTGTATTTGGATCACCAATACACACTGATTGCCCAGGTGCTGGGAGACTAGAGTTAAACCAGTTACCTGGAAGCGACCATGTTTTGTTGACAGTTCCTAAAAATTTTGCATGACTTGTACTAAAGCAGTTTAATGCCTCTGCATCTTGCGCAGGAATTGCTAATAATGTTATTGAAAAGGCCAAAACAACCCCTAAAATAAGACTAGAAGAATTTTTTATTCTATAATTTTTAGTAGGGCTTTGATTTGTTTTAATCATCTTTTTAGATCATCTCTCATCCCAAAATTTCCAAATTTCTGACAAATCCCTTCTAGGCATAGTTCTCTCCTAGATTGATTTTCGGATTGCAGGTTCTGTGGAAACGCCCTTCTGATACCGATCTTTGTTTCAGACATTGTTAATTTTTAATACTTTTTTCTTGCTTTATTATGGCTGGAATTTAGGAATCAAAACCAGTTCCAATTCGGAAATAAACGTTTTAAATTCAAGGAATGTCTAAAGGAGCCAAATGCACTGTGATGATAAACGCACAATTTTTGTCCTACAAAAAATAGTTTCAGATGGAAAACAAGAAATTATTGATTTGCTCAAACAGGAAAAATCAGAAAAAGATTCAACAAAAAAAATAAACATTCAAAAGAAAATAAAAGAACTTCGAAAAAAAATGAGTGATGCAGACTATCAGCTATCAACAATGAATTAAATTTTGATTCGATGTCGATTTCCCTGAATTGGGTTTGGATGATTCCAGTTTCAGCGGGAATTGGAATTGGTGTGTTTGTGATAAAGCGAAGAACTGAAAATCCTTAATTCAAGTGTAATAATCACGATCGCATTTATCTAAAAGTACGATCTTAACAAAATTATTGCTTACACCTAAAATCACAAATAAATTCAAAGGCTCACTTGGAGAATTATATTTTAAAGAATTTTGTGATCAAAAAGGTTGGGCCTATATTTCACTTGAAAATATCTACGAATTTATGAATGATGATTGGACTTTTACCTTCAAGAAAGGATTTCACAGAATCCCAATAACAATACCTGAAAGATACAGAGATGAGGTAAAATTACTAATCAAGCCTACTAATCATTCTACCACCAGCCCTAGTTTTGTATTTGATTTTCTTACATGCAAAGTTGGAACGTACAAGGATTATTCTACAGTTAGGCCAAATCCTACTTTTAATTGGGCAGAAATAAAGACTGGCACTGCACCATTTACCTCTAGTCAGATACATGCAATGAAAAAGATCACCATGCAGTTGGCAATTTTTCACTTAGTAGATGTTTTAGAAAAACCCGAACTAGTTGAAATGGGATTTAATATTTTAGATGGTAAAGTCTGGGCATATGAGATGGTTCCAATTGATAATGAAATTTATGAAATTGGCTCAAAGAGGCTTTTAGCTGGACCTGCTCGTTCATAATTTTCTTTTTATTTTCTAATCTAAGCAAAACCTATCTGATAATAATTTTAGTTATGGTGATTTTTTACGCACAAGAGGGAGGGATTGTCTTTTTACTCTTTGTCGATAAAGTCTTCTGGTTTTGGAGGATCGGGCGCAAGTCCTTTGCGTTTTCTAATCTCTGCCATTTGTGTAGCCATTATTGATTTTGGAATCTCAGCCCACATCTTAAAAAAAGTATTCCACATTGCTTTGCCAGCGGTCTGACCACGCATTTCTTCAGATAAAGTAAATGTCTCTGCAGCTGGAACCTCACCAGTAACAATGCTAATTACTCCTTTTTGTGCCATATCCAAAACTTTTCCTCGTTTGCTTGATAGAACTTGGGCAACATTGCCAACCAAATCCTGAGGAACTCTTACTTCAATTCCTAGAATTGGCTCAAGCATTACTGGTTGTGCCATTAGCAACGCACCCATGCAAGCCCTTCTAGAAGCAGGGCCCAACTGAGACAGACCCCTATGGGCAGTGTCCTCATGAGGAACAAAATGAGTAAAAGAAAATTTACAGTTTCTCATCTGTTCTTTTGCAAGAGGTCCTTCTTTCATACAATCATCGAATCCAGATAAAATTGAATCAGTAGATTCTTGTACAAATTGCACACCTTTGGTCGCATTAATCATCACATTTCCACGAGAGTCAAATCGCATGACTCTTTTGCATGTATCAGTATCCCAGCCTTTATCCTTCAAAAGAGTAGCAACCTCTTTTTTGTCTTTCATGTCGCTGATTTCACCAGTTCTAATCATATCAGCAATAGCGGGCTCTAGTGGCTCAACTTTCATGAATATCTTGTTGTGACGGTTGGGGGATTTTGACATTATTGGCTCACAGGCGCCCTTGATTGTTTCCCTATAGTTAATCAACGGCTCAGATGTTACGATTTCAATTTTTTGGTCCTTAATTAGATTAGTTGCAATATCAAGATGCAGTACTCCCATTCCCGCAATAATTGTCTCTCCACTTTCTTGGTCGATTTTTACAATAAGATTAGGATCCTCAATTGTTAGTCTTCTTAGAACTTCAACTAGTTTTGGTAAATCCTTTGGATGTTTTGGCTCTACTGCAATTTGAACTACTGGTTCTGAGACATATTTTATTCCTTCAAACATTGGAATGCCTTTAACTGAAGAAAGAGTATTTCCCGCTCTTGCTTCAGTCAGTCCCAAAAGTGCAGGAATGTTTCCTGCTCCCAGTTCCCCAACCATCTCTCTTTGATTACCCATGAAAAAGTTAACTGATTGAATTCGACCATCACGTTTAGCATCAATGATGTTAATTGTTTGTCCATCCTTTATGGTACCTGAAAATAATCTACCGATGGCAACGGGTCCTGCTGCAGGGTCTAAGGCCATATTTACAATCATCATCACAGTCGGACCATTTACATCACAATTTAAAATGGCTTTACCAATATCAGAATCCAAATCACCCTTCCAAATTTTTGGGACTCTATACTTTTGTGCTACATGGGGCGGAGGATGATGTTTTACAACCATGCCCAAAATTGCGTCAGCAAGTGGGGCTTTTTCTGTAAGCTCAGCAACCTTGTCGTTTTGATAGGCATCAATTACATCTTTGAAGGTAATTCCTTTTTCTTTCATCATATCGACATTGATTGCCCACCTATCTTTAGCAGAACCAAAAGTTACGCTTCCGTTTTGAATAGAAACTTTCCATTTATCCTTATACTCGGGTTCGCCATAAACATCGATTAAGCCATTAAAATTAGCAACGACTGCAGCAAGTTTTTCTTGCATTGCTTCAGGAGTTAAGCGCAGTTCTTTGATAAGACGATCAATTTTATTAATAAAAAACACCGGTTTTACTCTTTCTTCAAGTGCCATTCTGGTTACGGTTTCTGTTTGAGTCATTATTCCCTCTACTGCATCACAAACAACGACTGCACCATCAATTGCCCTAAGGCTTCGAATAACTCTGCCTGAAAAATCAACGTGTCCTGGAGTATCAATCATATTAATCACGTAATCTTTATCATTTTTTGTATAGTATAACGTAACATTTGCCTGAACTATTGTGATTCCTCTTTCTTGCTCTGCTTTCATAGAATCAAGTGCCAATGCTTTTCCTGCAGCAGATGGCGCAATAATTCCAGAATATGCAAGAAGGCTATCACTCATCGTTGTCTTGCCATGGTCTACATGAGCAATTACACCAAAATTTCGTATCTGATCCTGGTTTTTTATTATTTTTAGTACCTGATCAGTTGACTTGTACTTGGCCATATTCGCAAATCCAAGACATTCAGCTATTAAATCTTATGAAGAAAATTCAATAGATCATTGTATCGCTAACTTTACGCAAATTTTTTGAGATGACAAAATGACAATCTTTTTGACGTCTCTTTTTTGCTATGAAAAATGGTACGAGCTGACAAAAAAAAGTAAAGAAAAGGAATTGCGAGATTTTGTCAGATTTTTTTGAAAGGGGTTGTATGACATTTAATCCAGATTTTTTAAGATTTTTTATTAAGAGTTTATTGTGAACGTTTTTTTCTTCTAAAATAATTACAGTATCACCCTTTTTTGCAGAAAAAAGTTCCATGTGGGAAAATTGTTCTATTCTCTCATAAAACGCTGGAGATCCAAGGATTTCATAAATTTTTGCTGCACCATATAGGGCAAGGGGATAGGTATGGAGATTTCCCAAAAAAAATATTCTGTTTTTTAGTTTGACTTTTTTGCTTGTTTTTATGGCAAGATTAAAAATTTTTTGAGGATTCTTTATTGAAATTTTTGAAACCAGACTAATACAGCAAAGTGCACTATCAAGAAAACTAATTGTGCCTGCAGTAAAAACATCAGAATTTGGAAACTGCAATGGAATTATTTTGTGAGCAACCGTTGCCAATCTACTACCTGAATTGGCAGTAATTGCAACTGATTTGTGTGCATGTTTTGAGACTTTGATATTTGATATGGTTTTTCCAGAAATAGATATGACGTAGAGCGTTTTGTTTTTTAGAAGCGTTTTATTTTTTAATAGATCAAGTGGATCAGCTGCCCTTGATAGGTAGCCAGAATGCGCCTCTGCCAAAAACGCAGATGCAAGTGAATCTCCACTCCCGCAAAAGATAGTCGTTTTTTGTTGGGATTTAGTTAGTTGTTTACATGGCTTGAAATTTTTCAAGCACTTGACTTGCAGAAAAATATCCTTTTCTAGCGACTCTATTGTATTCAATAATGTTTTTACAAAAAAATCTCTTATTAGAAGGATTCCAATAAATATTCAATCTGCTTTAATTGGTTCTTCATTAGAATTGATATGTTCTACGAGTTTGTTTAGATCATCAATTCTTAAAACAGCACAATCTTCCTTGCAATTAGATTTTTCTGATTCTTGTCGGATTTTTTCTGCCATCAGAGGTGAAACGACCATAATCATAGTTTTTCAAAAATAATATCAGTCCTAGTGTGTTCAATTAAAAAAGCTAGATTTCAAGTGACTAATTTTTATTACGAATTTTTTGAGCAGATGAGTGGAAATATCTGTTGGTCATACACCGGACTCGGATGACGCCTTTATGTTCTATGGAATGTTTACGGGCAAAGTTAGATCCTCGGATTTTGTTGTAAGACATGTCATTGAGGACATTGAAAAGCTCAACAGAAAGGCAACAAATCCCGAGCTTGATGTTACTGCAGTTTCAGTCCATGCATGTGCATACATTCCGGATTACACTATACTACGTAGTGGCGGAAGTTTTGGAATTGGATATGGTCCAATAGTGACGGCAAAAAGAGAAATATCAATTGAAGATTTGAAAAAAACGAAAATTGCCATTCCAGGCAAGCTAACGTCTGCCTTTTTGTTACTACAATTAATGATTGGCAAATTTGATTATGTGGAGATGAATTTTAGCGACATTCCAAAGGCAGTGAAAGAGGGAAAAGTTGGTGCAGGTCTGGTTATTCATGAAACCCAGTTATCATACAAACAGGAAGGAAATCAAAAGATTTTGGATGTTGGCAAATGGTGGGATAAAACCACCAATGGATTGCCCGTCCCTTTGGGGATTAATGTAATGAGATCAAAATTTAGTCAGGAGACGATTCATAAATTCGACAAGTATCTTCAAGAATCAATTACTTTTGCCATAGACCACCTTGATGATGCAATTGATTATGCAATGCAATACAGTCGTGGCAAACCACGAGATTTAATTGAAAAATTTGTAAAAATGTACGTAAATGAAGTGACTGTCAATATGGGTACATCCGGTGAGGAGTCAATTAAGAAATTATTTGAAATGTCAGAGGCAAAAGAGTTGACTCCTAAATTTGACTTGAAGATTGCACCCTTATGAAATAATTTTATAATACTCTAAATATGATTACAAATTAAAAATTTTATCATGGTATTAGTGGATAAAAAAATTCTAGCTGGAGGAATATCTATGCTAGTAGTTGGAATAGCCATTTCTCTTTATATCAACTCAATAATGCCAATTGGCACCACAGGAATGACAGAGGAAGAAAAACTCGATCTGTTAATTCGGCAGCAAGAAAACCAAGATATGAATACTCTGGCCGGAATTTTAATCGGAATTGGATTCCTCTTGGTTTTGATTAGTTTTGGAGCCCGTAGAAGAAAAAGTGGTGGTGCAAAAAAGGTGGAAAAAAAACCCGAATTGTAGATATCAAATATTTTAACTAGATATGCTAATCATCTGTAATGATTCACGCTGAAATAAGCGTATATCCAATGGGCACGAGTTCTACAAGTGCTAGTTTCTACATAGCAAAAGCAATAGAGTCAATAGAAAATATTGATGGTGTGCGTTATCAGATAAATCCAATGGGTACAGTTCTAGAATCAGAAAGTATTGAAAAAATCTATACTGCTGCAAAAAACATGATGGAAGTTGTTCACAATCTGGGTGTTAATAGAGTAGAAGTAATAATTAAGATAGATTCAAGAAAAGACAAACAATCAAACCTTGAGGAAAAATTAGAATCAGTAAAAAAGCATCTGAATTCTTAGAAGCTCTTTAGTTTATTAAAATATGTGTCTCTTTGGACAGGGTTCCTTCCTATTTCCTTAACCATGGTCGCAAGTTCCAGAACCGAAGAGTCAGTTGGTTTTCCAGCAGCTCTGTAAATTTCTTCAGAAAATGCAGTTCCAACCAAATCACTTCCACCATGAGACAATGCAACTTGAGCAAGTTTTTTTCCATATGCTACCCAATACACAGAAATGTTGTTTAATACTCCAGCAAGCATTAATCGAGATAATGCAATAATTTTAAGATCATAAATTGAAGAGCATTCATGAGTGACAAGTTTTTCTTGTTCAAGCTCGGTGTTATCAAGACTAAATTTTAACGGAATTAGTGTGATGAAACCTCCGGTCTTTTTTTGCAGGTCTCGAATTTTTATCAAATGATCAATTACATGTTCTGGTTTCTCCACATGCCCATACAACATCGTCACGTTACTTTTAATTTCTAAATTGTGTGCCTGTTCAATTGTATCAAGCCAATCTTGTCCTGAGCATTTACCCCTTACAATCATTTTCCTAACATCGGGATGGAATAGTTCGGCACCACCACCAGGCATGGAATCAAGGCCTGCGTTTTGTAATCTAGATAAAATTTCCTTGATACTAGTTTTAGTCAATTTTGAGAGATAAAATATTTCAGCTGCAGTAAAGGCTTTGATCTTCATTTCTGGGTGATTTTTCTTAATAATTTTCATCATGTTTTCATAATAATCAAGTTGGAGTTTTGGGTGAAAGCCACCAACGATATGAACTTCCGTGGCCCCCATTTTTTTTGCAATTGATACTCTTTGTTCAATTTGTTCTGGGCTGAGGGTGTATGCATCTTTCTCGTCTCCTTTTCTGTAAAATGCACACATTTGACAACTGGCAGCACAGACATTGGTATAATTAAGATAGTATGAAGCAGCAAAGGTCACAGTATTTCCTATCAATTTTTTTCTAGCTATATCTGCTACTGCACCCAGCATGTGAAGATTATCATAATTCATCAGTTCTAGACCATCAGAAAAGGAAAGTTCTTGGCCAGCTATTGCCCTATCAAGTGCTTTAGATTTGCCAATTAACTGCTCTAACACAAACTATACCCTTTTGGTGCAAATATATAATATTCTACCACACAATAATGCCAAAATAGATTTACATTAAATTAGTCAAAAATTGAAATTTAGGCTTTGGTAGAATCCCAAACCTTGTTGAAATATTTCATGGCCTCGCCATATGCCTTTAGCGAATCATTTCCTGAAGTTGTCAGATATTTCTTCCATTGTTCGTTAAACTTTTGAATTGTACTCAGATTGGTTTTTTTGAAAACATTTTCCCAAAGCTCATTTTGTTGTTTCATGTATTCTGGACCTATGCTTGCCCAGGTGTTTTCCCAAGACACATTAATTTTCTTTAAGAGTTCAGAATCTTTTCCAATAGCCTCTTTGCATGCATGATTATACATTGTTAGTACATCATTAGTTGCCTTGTGCCAAACAGCTAGTGATTCTTTCCAGGCATCTAAAGCAAGATCATATTCCTTCCAAATTTTATCAAAATCAAGAGCAGTTTTAGCGGACCTTTTCTTTATGTTGCCTGATTTTGGTTTCTTCTTAGTAGAGGGTTTCTTAGCTGTAGTTTTTTTTCTTTTCTGAGCCATAAAAAATACTAAACCACCTTACAGGTAAAGTTTTCGGATTATTCCAGTCATATATCAAAATTTACAGCAATTTAGCAAATGATTTTAAAGATTAAGTAGCAGTTTACCTCATAAAAATCAGAAATGGTCTTGCCTTTAGTTGATGAAGAAAAACCAAAATGTATTCTATGTCACGAAGGTTTTGATGATTTAGAAAAACTTCGAGTCCATCATAAAACAGCACACGGAGAATTTTTTGATTTTCATGAAAAAACTGCAAAGAGAAATCCTGCCCCAGGGGATGTTACTGTTTTTTAACTTGCATTTCTTTTTTAATGGATTCTAACAATTTTTCAGCCATCTCTTTGCTGAGTAATGCTAAATCATAATCTTGGTCAATTGTCAGCGCCTCTTTAAAAAATTTTAAAGCATCATCAATTTTTCCTTGTTCGCCCAAAGATAGACCTTTGTAAGCTAGGGCCATCGCACAATTCTCATCGAGTTTTAATGCTTTATCATAACAGGCAATGGCTTTATCGAATTTTTTTAGCGTGTGAAGCAACGAACCAAGATTTACCAGCAAATCCACGTTATTTGGATCTAAATCAAAGGCACAATTGTAAACTTTAAGAGATCTTTGTAGATTTCCCATATTCTGTAAAGTAACTCCCTTGTCAATTAGGACTGAAACATTGTTTGGATCTTCTTTTAATATTGTATCATAACACGATAACGCTTTATCATAATTTCCTGTTTCACAGTGTTCGTTTGCCTCACCTAACAACTTGATATGATCCTTTATCATAACCCTTGAAAAAATATAATATTATTTAAGGTAAATTTTATTGGAAAGTTGATCTTGGGTCTTTATTTTAAAAATTATTTTCGCTTTGAAATTGTGCTCAATGATTTACTTGGTTGAGACTCTTCATGATCAAGATGAGAATCTATTATTTTTATACTTGAAATTATCAGACCCAATCCCTTTGTTTTCTGCTCCAAGTCTTCAGTGGTATTTACTTTATAGCAATCGGTATGAAACTGATTCTCTCCTTGCCACATCGTTATTTGTTCACTAGATATTGTACATCCACAAAAGCCACAAGAGTCAAATGAATTTTCAATACGCCCATCGTCATCGTTAGTTTCTTTTTTTGAACTCAAGTTGATCTAATTTAATTTCCTGTGGATTTTGATAACTAGAAGTGTGTTCAGATTGAAATCTCAGAGACAGTTGGGAAAAATTCCTTGATGGCGAATATACCCAATTTTTCTAGGATGCCTTGCTGTCTCTTGGATCAATTTCTAGAGATTTGTTAAAACATGTCAATGCCTCATTATACCTTCCCATACTTCGAAGTGCTGATCCTTTGTAATTCCAAAGATCAGGATCGTTTTGATTCAATAATAACGCTTGATCGAAAAAAGAAAGGGCTTTTTCAAAATCACCTTCTTCCAAAAACTTTTTTCCTTTGGTGACCAATTCGTCGATTTCACTCACACACCAATTGGGTGTTTGTTTTTTAAAAACATACGTTCCTTAAAACCCAAAGAAGCAGACATTACGATTGTAAAAAAATGGGTCTTAGTATTTTAATTGCAGAAGACAACCAGTACACTGCCTTACAATATGAAAGAATTCTATCAAAATATGGTCACAAAGTAACCATTACCGAAGACGGTGAAAAATGTTTTGAAAAATTCAACGAAGTAGCAAAAAAAACAGAGTTTGATTCAATAGATAAGAATCCATTTGATGTAATAGTTTTAGATCAGTCAATGCCTAAAAAATCTGGATCTGAGGTGGCAGACGATATTTTAAAATTAAAACCAAACCAAAGGATAGTTTTTGCCTCAGCATATGCTTTAAGTAGTGAAAAAAATGTTGAGCATCTAAAAGATCGAGTGGAATTTTTACAAAAACCGTTTTCATTGGATAAATTTGTTCGTACTGTGAATAATGCATAATAATTAAAAAACTGACATCATGATTAATACATCATGATATATTTCATAATAGTTTTTTCGTTTTTAGTCACAGGTTTCATTTTTATCGATATCGGATATGCCCAATCTGAAGGTCAAATACCCGAAGAAGATGTTTTAGTAACATCTGAGGATTTAGTTTTGTTATTCTCCGTTTCGATTTTAATTCTGATTGGAATAATTATCTATATGACCCGTGAAGTTATTTTTAAGAAAAAAACTAAATACGAAACCGAAGAGCTTGAGTCTAAAAAAAACAGAGATTATGAAAAATATCATTCCGATTGGCATGATGACAGCTATCAACCAGGAACACAATATAAAAAAAAATTTGATAGGGAGTTTCAAGAAGCAATTGAGGACAAAACACTTCCAAATTATTATAACATACTTGGGATACAAGCAAACGCAACCAAGGACCAAATTAAAAATAAATTCCGAGAATTGGTTAAGGAGTATCATCCGGATAAGAGTAAAGATGAATTAGCTGAAAAAAAGATGGCCGAGATCAACAAAGCTTATGAAGTTTTATCCGATGATGAGCGTAGGCAAAAATACGACAAGTATCTTAATTTACCATAGAATCACTCATCACTACTAGTACGGACAATAACCATATCCAATTGTAATCTAGATTTGCTCTCCATACTATTTGTTAAATTTGTATAAAGCGAAATTGGTATAACATTTCCGTTTTTTGTTAATTTTGTTGTTATTGTAATTTCTGAAAATTCAGTATTTGGGCCCAACATGGTTTTAGATATCAATGGGATGATAGACAGATCATCAGTTGTTGCTTTGATTCGGTAGCTATGTGTACCAGAAAAGTAGACCCCTCCCCTAGTATTGGGTTTTTTTAATGGTGTAGAAGACTTTGAGATGACAACATTTGCCAACGGAAGGATCTTATTCTCAATAACCAAAGAAAACTTTGAATTAGAATTATTAATCAGATCCTCTACTAATGTCTCATTAAAGACCATAAAATGAAACTAAATTAAATTAAATTGAATCTTACGCTTATTGGTCATGTAGGAAATTCCAAAAGTTTGGAATATTTGCAAGAATTGTCTGTTTTAGATAAGCTAGATCTCTAATTTTGTAAAAAAATAACCAGTACATTGAAATTAAAAACAAAAATTCTTGAAAGTCTCATCGTTTTTGGAATAATGACTGGAATTTTACTTCCAGTGAGACTTTTTTTTGTATCATTTGTTTCAGATAATTGGTTAGGATCTTTTGGAGTAATTTCGTTTATTTCCCTTGGGATTATAGTATTATCAAAAAAAAATAAACTGGGAAAATTTGGTCAAATGTTTGAAAGGCAATTACAAAGAATTCAAACAGGCAAAAAAGCAAAATTTTTTTACGGACAATTAATTTTCTTTATAGTATTATTAGGCGGAATAATTTTTTCAATCGAAATTGGAAATTCTGAGTATTATGAATTAAAAAATCAACTAACTCAAAATAATCCAGAAATTAAAGACGCAGAAAAATTATTGCAACAAACAAAAAACATCAGCGTGATAGAGTTAGTTTATGGTTTAATGGCAATGTTGTTAGCAGTTTTCTTTGCTTTTCCACAAATCGCCGTAGTTTTTGCCATATTAAATGACACATTTTCTGGCTGGATTTTACATTTTTACACGGTTGGATTTGTTGAGTGTATTGAATTATTGGGAATTCTTATTTTTCATAGATTATTCTCAAAAAAACCTAGTCAGCACATAATCGAATAAAATAATTCATTATATCATAAGTTTAAAAACAGACCTTCTAGTATGCGGTAATTTTTTGGATACACCTTTAAAAATAAGATTAATGATTGATTAGCAATGCAACAATTTGCATCTCCTCATGCACTTAGAAATGAGATGGTGAGTTTGGCAGTTGCAAGTGGCATGGATCAAGATTGCTATATTGAAATGCTAGATTATACAATTGAGTTATTTGAATCCCAAGGATTAGGTACTGATTATTATGGATATCACAATATTAACCACGAGTTGGAGGTGGCATATGTTACCTTAATTTCTGCACGAAGTGAAAGTGAGATTAATGATATTTCGTTGGAGGATTTGAAATATCTTTACACTGCTGCTCTTTTTCATGATTTTGATCCGCAAAAAAGTGTCGACAAACCACACGAAGAAAGTGTTCTACGATTTATTTCACTTGATCGAAAATTACTAGAATTAGTTAATGAAGCTGGTCTAGATCTTGAAATCATCAAGGCATTAATTCTTAGAACCACCTATCCATGGGCCGGAAAATTAAAGGAAAATGCATTACAAGGAATTAAGGAATGCTTCAAGACCTCAGAGATTACAAAAAATGACGAACAAAAACAGGGACACATTATGAATTTGGGTTGGTTTTTATCAATAATAGACAGAGTTAGTGGTTATTCTTTAGGGGATTTTTCCAAAGGGATGGAGCTGGCAAAAATGAATGCTCATGCATTGGGATGGCACCCATCTTTTATTGTCCAGAGATCTGTGGCCTATTTTGAAGAACTGTTAAACAAAGAAACAACAATGCTGCAAAGAGTTCTAAAATCCTTACCAAAATCAATGAAGAAAAATTTTATGACCAATGTTCTATCTTTTATGGAACTGCGACAACAAGAAATTAAAATTCAAGCTGATTATGTTTATGAAAATCTTCGTTTGATACCAGTAATTGAAAAAATGGATAAAAGAAGGGACCCCGACTTCATTAAAACCATTTTGTCAATTTACAATGAATTGCCAAGTCCTTTACAATTTACAAGAAACCATTTTGAGGAATCAGTCAAGGATGAAAAAATTATTTTAAACACGTTAAGAATTGGAGATCATAATGGAGAGATAATTGGCTTTGCAAAAGGCGGGCCACTAGAAACTTATCAATTAAGACCAGAAATCAGGGATGAAAATTATGGCTTGAACAATACTGTCTTTTTAGAACCTCTTGCGCTAAAAATGGGATATTGGGGAATGCATGGCGGTAGTGAAATGCGCCATCTTTTTACTATGCAAGCTTTTTCAAAAAAATACAAGTATCTTACTAGTTTTGCCCTTAGGGACGTAATTAGAAAGAGGGTCGAAAGCAATGAAAAGGCCGAGTTTGTAACTCTCTTTGACCCAGAGCGTTGGGATTATTATCGAATAACCCTCTAAGACCCATTCCAAGTAAAAACTCATGAAAACACAAGATTTCCGCAGGAATCTTTCTAATCTTCTTGATTGTGAAGTATTATGGGATAAGGAAATTTTGAGTTTTTATTCAGTTGATTCTAGCTCCTACAAAGTAAAGCCAAAAGTAATTGTAATTCCAAAAAAAATTCAAGATGTAATTAAAACGATAAAATTTTCTTTAAAACACAAAATACCTGTCACCGTAAGAGGTGCCGGAACTGGATTAGTAGGCGGGGCAATTGGAAACGGAATAATTTTAGATTTGAAGAATTTCAATTCAATTTCAGTAAAATCTCATGCGGCAGAAGTTGGTGCAGGAGTATTAAAGGGAAAGTTAGATATTGAATTAAGAAAGTTTAACAAATTTCTTGGTCCTAATCCATCAGTGGGTCCATTTTGTTCTATAGGAGGAATGATTGGCGCCAATGCTAGCGGCAGTAGATCATTGAAATATGGCAGTATGATTGATAATTTACTTTCCATAAAATTTGTTTCTGGGTTAGGAGAGTTAATTGAGCTTCCAAAGGATAAGAAATATGGAAAAGAAATTGTCAAAATCTCCAAGTTAGTAGATAAAAAGAATTTTCCCCCTGTTACGAAAAACTCAAGTGGTTATAGACTAGACCAAGCGTACAATTTACAAAATTCACATAAGGTCATTGCAGCTTCTGAGGGAACTTTGGGCATAATTATATCTGCAAAGATTAAGTTGTTTTCAAATCCTTCCAAACGTGTTTTGTTTATAGTTGGATTCAATTCAAATGAAAATGCTGCAAAAAACTGTAAGAGAATTGTTGAGCTAGAACCGTCTGCAATTGAGTTTTTAGATAATACAATTATGAAAAAGATAAAACACAAGTTTTCAGATGAGGATAACTGTTTATTATTTATTGAATTTGATTCAGATTTAAAAAATAAAATCATGAAATTTAATAAAATCATTAAAGGTAAAATTTACTTAAAAATTAACAAGGAAAGCGAAATTAAAAAATGGTGGAAGTATAGAGATTGTGCATTATCAATTAGTCTTAAAAGTTTACTAAAGACAGAGCATGCCCCGCACATAATTGAAGATGCTACAGTGCCCATAGATGTTTTACCTGAATTAATAAAATTAATTATCAAATTAAGGGAATTAAGCGCAGGGCGTGTAATTGTTTATGGCCATGCCGGAAATGGAAATTTACATGTAAGATTATTTTCCAAAAATAAAAATAAAAACTATATTAAAAAAATGGCTACATTTTATTTTTCAAATGTGATGAAACTTGGGGGAACAATTTCAGGTGAACACGGGGACGGATTTGCGAGATCTGAATTTGTAAAAAAACAATATGGTCCTAAAAATTACCTGTTATTTCAAAAATTGAAAAAGAAGATGGATCCCCATGGAATTTTAAATCCAAATAAGAAAATAACAAAAAAAAGTACAATTCTTAAAAACCTTCAAATTTAAGAAATTTTAAAAATTTTACCTGAAATAGGAAAATTCTGACATGCAAAGGCTTTTTTATAATAAAAAATTGGAAATCTCGTGCTAAGAGTATTTTTAATTTTGTTTGTTGTATCAGGTTTTGTTATTCCAAATATTCTTGATGCCTATGCTCAGGCGCTGGAGCGAGTTCCGATTCAATCTCCGAGATTAGTTAGCGGTTTAGGTAATCCGATCTCACAAAATGTAAACGTCAACCAACAAATTCAGATTACTGCGGATGTAACAAACAGGGGAGATGATACTCAATCATTTGTGTATATCCTCCAGATAAGAGATGAAGGCAATAGAATTATCTCGCTAGCATGGATTACTGGGATGTTGTTACCTGACCAATCACTCTCCCCCGCATTATCTTGGATTCCGACCTATTCGGGTAATTTTAAGGCGGAAATTTTCGTTTGGGAGAGCATAGTCAACCCCGATGCATTATCTAAGCCAGAGTCAATTACGATTACTGTAAGCTGAGCCCCAAAATCCTCTTTATCGTTTTGAGATAAAACCAGGTACCCAAAAATCCCATAAGGATTGCAGGAAGAATTGTATAGGATACAACCGCAACGATCAAGTCAAAATAAACACTAGATATGAGGCTAGGAGATACTAATTTTCCTAATAACACTTCGTTATAGGTATACACGATAAGTGGAAAATAAATCATGTAAAATACAGAGCCAAGCAAACCTCCTGCTGCATAAGACAATTTTTTGCTTCGTCCTAGACAACAAATAAGCAAATCCGCAGATATTATAGGAATAATATTCAACAAATAAAATGAATAAGAATCAACAATTCCCGTATTAGGTAAAATCGATGTGGAGCTGTAAACTATGATAAATAAAATTCCAGTGATGCTTAGAATTCCAAAATTTTTATTTGCCAAACCAAAGGAAGTAAGTAAGCAAAACGAGGTTAGGAATGGAAATGCAAGCGATGCAAAAATTATTGCAAAAGTTGGATCAGGATTAAAATCAAAATATTTTGTACTAGAAAAAGGAAGCGACAGAGACGAAACTAACCCAGAACCAGCAAGCCAAACTGGTAGCACCCCAAGTGCATTAAGATAAACTACGGCACTAAATTTTTCTTTTATTAGAAAAACAATTCTACTTAGACCAATCATCGAGCCTGTACTGCAAAAGATCATTCCCATGATTAAGGCCATATGAGAGGGGCTTAGTAATCCATCTAATCCAAAATTCAAGTGCCACAAATAATCAAATGGTCCAGAACCAATCAACAATGCTATTCCTATGAGCATTAGTTTTAATGAAATTGAAAATTTAGTTTTGATAATATTTTTTTGCCAGACCATTAAGGTAAGTGTCACTCCAACAAGAGCTAACGCAACCCCGGAGTACAATAATGCATGAGGAGGAGAAAAAAATGTTTCTGGTTTGTTTAACAGGTGATTGGTTATATCCCAACTCCCACCAACAGTGATAATTAGAATTCCAAAACTTACAATGCAAAAACCAACTCCTAAAATTTTATTGGAATGTTTATGCAACAAAGATTTTTTAGCAGAATTACGTTTTTCTAACATTATCTAGAATTAAATAAAACACTTCAGAATATTAGGGATTAACTTTAACTGAATAAACTTTAATGAATTCTTGTTGATGGTCTAAAATTCCTTCATTTGGATAATGTGAATAATTTGATGTGTGAGGCATGGCAAAAGATTTTACATACATATCAAAAATTCCTGGATTTTTTGGGGTAATTTTTAGGCCAATATTATATTGATTCTCAGCCGGAGACGGCCTACTCATTGCCTCAATTGAGGGATATTTTGCAAACACAGAATTGATCCCACCACCATACTTTGCCCCAATTTTTTCTCCGATTATTATCTCATTTGGAGATTGGGTGAAATCATAACTGACGATTTCTACAACATCTTTTAGATCCTCTAAATTTGGAAAACCTACCGAGACTAGCAATATGTCTGCCCGATCTCCGTCATTCGTTGAGATAACATCCAATCGAAATGACTCGCCAATTGTAATCTCCTCTGGAGATAATGTAACCAATAAAATGGGTTTGGGTTCAAGTTGTTTTTTATTAACAAATTCTTGAGGTAGCACAGCTAAATCAAATATGAAATAAATTAAAACTGAAAAAATAATTATTCCCAGAATAATTTTTCTTTTCATTTAGAATATTTTTGATTTAGTAATTTAATTTGTTCTAATTGAAATTCTGTATTTTTATAAAATTATATTTTTAAAAAGGAAGAATTGGTTTTCTAGAAATTTGACAACTTCAAAAAGTGATCTGAAAATGTTAAAAAGGAAAAATTTGGGAAAAAATAGCTGATTTTATGCTAAACTACGAAAAATTTGGTTCTATTACGCACTTTTTAAGATCGGCAGTTTGCCTTATAGTAAAATAATTTTCACAGATTTCCGCTAATATCAGCAACTCTGAGTACTCAACATGACAACTGGATATTGCGTTAAGTGTCGAACAAAAAGAGAGATCAAAGGCGCACAACCAACAACTCTAAAAAATGGCAAACCTGCTGTAAAAGGTACTTGCCCAACATGTAGTACAAAGATGTTTAGAATAGGCAAAGCCTAAACATCATCTTCTTTTTTCCTACTAATAATTCCATTTTTCATCTAAACCATTCCAGAGTTTCTTGAAGGGTTCAGGATCTTTGTTTATCTCCTGGATAATCCGATTTTTAATTACAAAGAAGAAATTTTCAAGAGCATCTAATCCACCATCTGCATAAAGCTCTTTTCCAATTTCCGATATCCGGTTCTTTTTTTCTCCAATTTCGCTTGCTGAGGGATTTTCCAAACAGAATGTCATAAGATCAATGAGTTCCTCCTCTAGCATGAAATCCATACAAAAAAACACTCGATATCACTAATGAGTCTTTTTGGCCGATTTATTTTTGGAATTCAAGATTAATTGTAAACATCTACAAGACGCACAATGTTTTTTCCCTCAGGATTGTTTCCATAAACCTCTCCGGTCTCCAGATTTACCGTCCAATGGTAGTCTAATTTTCCCTTGTAAGATTCAAAGATTAATTGAACAGTATACTCAGATCCAACTTCATTTTGCCTTGTAAGTAAAAGATCTACTTTGGTTTCTTTTTTTTCATAAATTTTTTCATCAGGATATTGTGTTTTGATTTGTTCAGATATTGCTTCAAAAATTGTGAGTCCTTGATTGTTTGTGCCTTTATACGATTTCAAAGTTTCCAAAACCTGTTTTTCTTTTTCTGAAAAATTATTTGGCAAACTGTTTTCCAAATTTTTCTCAGTGAATGAAGGAACAATAAAAATTACAAACAATCCAATTATTCCAAGATAAATTGGAGCTCTTTTTTTTAGGAACTCTTTTAGATTGTCTTTTGATTTTCCTTTTTTAGATTTACGGTTACGATTCATTTAGTTTAGAACCCTATTGGTAAATTAATACATTCGCTATAAACTATATTTTGAAAATCTAAATGGAAAAATAAAAAAAGATTTATCCCTACTGGAAGGGATCAATAAATGGACAGTTCACAATGTGATCTGAATCCATTGGTCTTGCCAAACCTACCTTAATTTTTCCGCTTTGTTGGAAAAAGTCAATATCACCTTTGGTTTCAAGAAGTGATGCGGATGTTGGATCATTCCAATTTACTACAGATATTCTCCACATTGGGGAGTAATTTTCATCACCTAAAGCACCCGAAGCTATCCCGGGTTGGAATCCCATTGGTCCAGGACCCGTAATTCCATTTCCAAATTGAAATAGATCAACTGCGGCAGCGTTTGCAATTAAACCTGCAGACGTTGGTGAACTTACTACTCCCATCATCTCTGCTGGTCCTGATGGAGTTGCGTCAGTTACAATATAGTAAATAGTTCGACCATCTGGGCCCCAGCCTCTATGTGCAACAAAGGTAACAGTCATCTCTTCGGTATTGATGTCTAATACTTGTCCTCCACCATAAGGTGTATCATCTTTTAGCATAGAATTGGCTTTAACCATCATTTGTCCACCAGGCCACATAATGTGTGGCATGTTAATTACAACTGGCAATGGCGAAAGGTTAACTTTTCCAGCCTTTTCTGCCTCCATTATTGCGGCCTCGGAATCTAGAATTTTAGGCGTTTGTCCATCATTCCAGGTTACATGTACATGTGCCGTTAGAGCACTATACTTCTCGGGTTGTGCGGGAGTGCTAGTAAAGACTTCAGGTTGAAAACCATGTACGCCTCCTCCTTCAATTCCATTTGTAAACATGTATGTTGTAGATAGAGCAGATTTTGGTGTTTTAGCTAGAGGTGGTGCAAGTTCTACTTTCCATCCCTGATTTTCGGTAATAATTTTGGCATGAGTAGGATCACTAGAATCTGTAATTATGAAGTATACAGGTTCACTGTTGTAGAATCCTTGGTGCAGGGGAATGGTTGCAGGAACATTAGCACGAGATAATTTTAGCATAGAACCATGTGCCTTAGTTTCTTTGGTCATGTCCATCTCTTTTTTCATGGTCATTTCCATTTCATCCTTCATTTTCATCTCAGTTTTCTTCTCCATTTTTTGTTGAATTTCAGACTCTTGGATTGGAGGAGTCAGTTGACGTGTTGCCAATTTTTCTTCATATCCGGCTCGACCTCCAGGATATTCCGAACACAGTCTATCTCCACAAACCATAGATTTCGTTGCAGAGCCATATTGGCTTGTGCTAACCCCTTTGGCTTTTAATGCAAAGACATCAGTTATCGGTTCAGAAGAAAGTGCAACTGCAAGTATTGGAAGTATTGCAATTAGGGTAAGATATTTCGTTGTTTTATTCATTATCGGTGAAACACGGGTTTTTGAATAAAAGGTTTTATCCAGATTAAGACAGCTTGATTAAAATTAGTTTACTCTTATTCTATCCTGAATTTGTGCTAGGATTAGTTCGGCTTTTTCTTTATTTTCAAAGGATTCTGCATTTTCATCCATTATAGCATCAATTTCATAACTCTTATCAACAAGGACATTAGCGACATGATCATCAAGGGTGCCATTTCCGATTAGATAATAAGCAAAAACAGTTCCCTTTTGCCCAATCCTATGTAATCGATCTTCAGCTTGTCTATGAATTGCAGGGCTCCAATCAAGTTCTGCAAAGATTACATATTTTGCTCGAGTTAAATTGATCCCAACATTTCCAGCACGTAGTCCTGCAATCATAAGTTTTGATTTTCCTTGTTGGAACTTGTCGATTTGATCTTGTCGAAGTTTATCAGATTGACCTCCAATGATTGAAACGGGTTCGAATTCACTCAGACTTTGGTGGAGTAATTGGTGAATAGCTTTGTGGTGGCAAAAAACAACTACACTTTCCTCGATTTCCATAATATTTTTAACAAAATTAATTACATGTGGCATTTTTGCAACTCCAGCAGCTTGCCGCTCGCTTTGTATTGCTCTTTGATAAGACGCAGATTTATCAAATGCAGTTTCTGCACTTTTTTGTTCTTCCTCTAGCTTATTCCAGATTTTATTTAGTTCACTAAAGTAATACGCAGTATCAGCGTCGATTACTTCTTTGTATCTAACCTTGTCTTTTAATTCCTTGAGAACATCAGACTTTTTTCTTCGAAGCATTACATGTTTTTGTAATTCCTTACGAAGGGATTCTCGCTTGTTTTCTAAAACAATCGCTTTACCCTTTTCATTTACATAACAAAAATATCCACAAAATTCCTTAAATGTTCCAAGCAAGCCTGGTTTTAGGATATCAACGATTGGCCATATTTCAGAACCACGATTATAAATTGGTGTTCCAGATAAGCCTATTCTATAGTTAACAGAAGAAAGAGCAGCTAATTTTTTTACTGCAGAGTATTTCTTTGTAGTTTTAGAACGTAGGTTTTGCACTTCATCACAGACTATGGTTCTCAAATTAAGTTTGGATAAATCAGGAAGTCTCTTGTCAAGTAATTCATAATTAATAATGTAAAAATCAAAACTATCAAGATTCGACCGTTTTCCTTTACGTATTATAGTGGACGTTGGCGTCTCATTATCTACTAGTCGTCCATTTCGACTTTTACGTTTCATAAATTTTTCAATTTCCCTTTGCCAGTTATTCAAAGTCACCAATGGTGCGACTATTAATGCTGGAAACGATTGTTGTTCTGAAGCCAAATAAGCTAGGGTTTGCACAGTTTTTCCCAAACCCATCTCATCGGCTAGCAGTGCATTACCTGTTGACTTTAAGAGAAAATCCAAGCCTTCCTTTTGAAAATCGAGAAGTTTCCCTCTGAATTGTGAGCCAGGTTTTGCTTTGGAGAGTTTTTCAAATTTTGGTTCTATTTTTTTTGGTGCACGATGTTTTGAAAGTTTTCGATTCCAAATGGATTTTGAGAGAACCTCCAAAGGATATCTATCCAAAATCCATTTTATCTGCTGGACGTTTTCGGTGTTGTCAGGAATTATTACTTCATGAGGTCCTTCCCCATACCAAGATTTTGATATTAAACGAGATACCATATTTATTGCTCTAGGACCGGTTAATTTCCAAGTCCAAGAATTTGAGTATTTATCGAGGACATACTCTAAAGTTCCAAAATTTTTCATCATTGTCTCCGTGATTTCGTCATTTATTGTTTTGATGGTTTATGAATCTTAGTTTTTTAGCAACGATCATTTGGTCGTAAGGACATAAAATCAATCAATTTCTTAGAAAATATTAATTTGAAAATGAAAATAACAAAGAATGGTAAAGTATTAAAATAACAAAAAGAAATGAAGGGGTTTAGTTCGTGGAAATAAAAATTGCTAAACAATAAAATCAGGAGTAACTATCGAGTTCGATGTTCTTTGTCATTATGAGGAGGAGTATTTTCATCGTGGCAATCACATTCACACAAGTAAGTCTTATGGTCATTTTGACAATCGATGCACTCAAAATGCTTTCTTTTCTCACAATTTCCACAAATCATATCTCAATTAATTATTCATTATTTGAAAAGCTTTTGATTTTTTGGGGCAAAAATGATTAAAATTAGTAATTAAGATCACTTCGTTTAGCTAGTTTTTCTATCATTTCGATGTATGATAAAGGATCTTGTTCTTTGGCAAAATTTTTGTCGATATGGATTAGGTATATGGAATGCAAATGAGCATTTAGGATTTCTTCTTCAGTGATTGGGGGATTTTTATAGAATCTATCACAAATTGACTTTATTTCCCTTACCTGCTCTTTTCTGCGTGAATTAGGCGGGTCCAGAAAGATTTTAGAAAGCGGCAATATTCCAATTACAGGAGTGGCCAAGGAAAATTTTGAGCAATACTGACTATACCGTGCAATTTTACTCATAATTCTTGCTGCATAATAATCAACTGTATCCAAAGCATGTTCTGGGGGAGTAAATCCTGTTTCTATTTCTATAATGGTTGACCCATCTCCTTTTTTTGCAAAAATATCACATACTAAAACATCAGAAACCGACTTTTCGACATCTACTGAATATCCTCTTGCGATTAAATTTGCAGCGCAGATTAATTCCAAAACCGAATGATTAATTTTGACAAGATTTTTTTCATAAAGTTCGATTAATCTTTGTCTAACATAATTTAGTTTTGGGGTATCCTTGTTATCTAATTTTTTAGCAAGTCGCTCAGTAATTTCATAAACATCATTTCGAAATTTTTCAACATCCATTAAATCACTAGCACTTTATTGTAGGACTTAAAGAAGTAGTTGGTAAATTTTTAGAACTTGGGTACAACCAAATTTGATTTTCTTGAAATTACAACAATTGATGTGATAGACACGACTAGTATCAAAATTACTATTTCTCCAAATTCTGGCACGACAGATGTACCAATAATTTCTAATTTGCCCGTATCTCGATCTCCTGGGATTTGGATTTGTATGTCTCTGTGATTAGGCGAAGAAGGTTTTAGTTCTGAATATGAAGCTGGGGCACCATCAAATAAAATTACAAAGTCGGAATCAAGACCACTTTCTGCTCTAGCATCTAAAATATATCTTGGAATAGATATTGTTAAGGTTGGAAAACTAGTATCTTTCAAATCAAATTCTACTGTTTTTGTTTTAGTATTTATGAAGGCCTTGATTCCGGTGATGTCTTGTTTGAATGGCAAAGGAATGCAGTGCAGTCCTCCCCTGTCCGAAGGAGCTCTAATTTCATCACTAGTACATTCAAACCTATCTCCAACTGATCCTGAAACCAGATTTATCTTAGTTTTAAAAACTCTTGATTCTGATCCACTTTGTGCTTTTATGATATATTGACCATCTTGTTTCCACAATGGGCTTGCTGAGTTAAATGTAACAAAAAAATCTCCACTTGCTGGAGGTTGAATTTGTTCAATTG
>JBFJMG010000002.1:0-32128 GCA_041634015.1 Nitrosopumilaceae archaeon | reverse complement strand
TCTTCTGTTATTTTTTGGGCTAATTCTAATGGTAAGCTGCCTTCTCTTACTAGTGATTGAATAATTTTGTGTGAATTGAATTCCTCAATAGATTCATGTGATGTGCGAACATACATCTTACCACTTTCGATAATTGATCTTTCTTCAATTTGTCGTGCAAGACTAAGAACTAGTTTTCCAAGATTTGTAATTGTGTATCTTCTTTCTGATTTATTTAACGCAACAAGTGATTGTCTTAATAATTTTCTTAAATGATAAGCAAATTTACCACTCTCTTTTTTTGACTTGAATCCTGCAAGAGATTTTAGCTCAGAATAGGTCAAAGGTCCCTTTGAATTTAAAATTCTTAGAATATCAATTCTGTTAGGGCTTGCCATCACAGAGAAGATCATTCTTACACGTTTTGATGTAGATTGTAAAATGCCTCCCCGCTTAGGCTCCGCTATCCCCTCGCTCAGTTCCATATCAACTTCTAGAATTTGTGGGGTAAATAAGATTTGTGACGAAAAGGTTTTTGGAGTATTTAGATCTTTTTTTCAAAAATGGATCATATGAAGATCGTTTGGATCACTTTTCTTGAACATCTAATGTAAATTCCGATGTTGACAGAGTCTGTCCGCAAGAGGGACACTTATTATTGTAGTGATTCATGACATCTTTTAGAGACTTTAACATCTTCATTGTTGAAACTTGTTCTCCACATTTTCCACATGTAATAACAACTGACATGATTTCGTTTTGATATTGGGGGATATTAAAAATCAGTGTGAATTTTTTACATTAGTTGCAAAAAAAAAATTATTGTCTTTGGATCAGAATTCCACGATCGTCATAACCTGTAATATGGGCTCGACTTCCAACTGGCAAGTCCGCAGGCTTTGCAATTCCAGACATAAAGCCAGAAATCCTCAAATCAGAATCATCAAGTTTTAGGACCACCCAAGCATACGGAGTGTATTTTTCAAATCCGGCAGGAGGAACTGTGATAATCGTATAAGTTGCGATAGTTCCCTGACCATCTATAATATCATCTTCAAACTCACGATGGCCACATTTTTGGCAATAATACACCGTGGCTAAATGAAGTTCACCGCATTTCGTACATTTTCGGGCAAGTACCTTACCTGCTTTGATTTTTTCAATAAATTCTTGTTTTACAGACATGTCAATTTCTTTCAAAGATATGAACGGCACAGCTTGCACCAGTAGCGCCGAAATTTTGTGTCAAACCAATTCTGGCATCTTTTACGGTTCTTTCACCTGCTTTTCCGGTAAGTTGATCGTAAACTTCTACTACCTGTCCTACACCTGTTGCACCTATTGGGTGTCCTTTTGATTTTAGTCCACCAGATGGATTAATTGGAATCTGACCGTTGCGTTTTGTTTGTCCTTCACGCACTGCTTGTACACCTTGACCCTTCTCAAAGAATCCCAAGTCTTCACTATCAACAATTTCAGCTATTGTAAAACAATCATGCACCTCTGCAAAATCAACATCTTTTGGTGTAATTCCTGCCATTTTGTATGCGGCAGCTGCTGCAATTTTCGTACTTGGGATAGTAGTTAGATGTTCTCTTCCTTGTAGTGCTGCAGGTGATCCGCCTCTACCGGAGCCGATCACGTTTACGTAATTACCGCCATGCTCTTTTGCAAACTTTTCATTGCATAAAACCACAGAGCTTGCACCATCTGAGAATGGACAACAATCATAAAGCTTTAGAGGACTTGCAACGACTGCAGACTTCATTACATCATCTATTGTAATTTTTTTTCGTAAATGTGCTTTAGGGTTCAGTAAACCGTTATCATGATTTTTTACAGCTACTGCAGCAAAATCCTCTTCTGTTGCTTTGAATTCTGTTAGATATGCTCTTGCCATTGATGCAAACAAACCTGGAAATGATGCACCTGCAGATCCTTCATAAAAAAAATCCGAGCAATAAGCAAAGTATGTAGTAGTCCATTCAGTTCCAGTATGGGTTACTTTTTCTGTTCCAGTAACTAAAACTGCATCATAAAAGCCCGCTGCGACATTTGCAAATGCCTCTCTAAACGCTACTGAGCCACTCCCACAGGCTGATTCAATTGATAATGAGGGGCATTCAGAAATTCCTAGATTACTCATTATTACTGGTCCTAGGTGAACCTGCTTGTCTGCTACTCCAAAGACATTTGAGATATAACCCGCATTGATTTCCTTAGGCTCAATTCCAGCACTTTCGATTGCATCAACTGATGCTTGAACGGTAATATCTGCAATGCTATCATCTAATTTACCATATTTTGTGCTACCAGCACCAAGAACACATACCTTTTCCACAAAACTTCCTGACTCTGCACCTATAAAAATTCTTCAAGGGATAGAAAGGAGATTCATGAAACAAAAAATTATTTTAAAAAAACCTTTGATTCGAAATAAAATCATAGTTACTAAAAAAAGGACAGAGTTTTTCAAAAACGAGATAAACGAATACTATGACTCCAGTGGGTACCTTTCTTATTCAGAATCTAAAAAAAAATATGTGATCTTAGGAACCAATAAACCAAGAAACGGACTAGTAGAATGTCCTGTTTGTCATTCAGGACAGCTAATGGTAATAAGATCCCGTAGAACTAGGAAACGATTCATGGGATGTTCTAACTTTTACAATGGTTGCAAGGCATCATCTCCTCTTATTCAGAAGGCCGCTCTAAAGGGCACAAAGTCTCCTTGTGACTCCTGTGGTTGGCCAATTGTTGTGTTTCGATATTCAAGAAAACAAAAATGGATTAAAAAATGCTCTAACATTGTTTGCAAAAACATGCCTAAGTCTTAATGGTGTAAACATCAGATCTTCTATTTTTTAATAATGGTAAGGACTTTCTAATCGTTTGTATTTTGGATATAGAGATATCAACAATTCCAATACCCTGGCGTTTTTTCATATCCAATAGAATTTTACCGTATGGATCAACTACTAAACTTCTACCGCAGTAGATGTTTCCTACTTGATCGGGTGCAATGACATAGCAGCCGTTTTCAATTGCACGTGTCTTGTTAATTGTTAACCAATGCTCTTCTTTTGCTTCTCCTTTTACCCAGGCTGACGGTACTATGAGTACTTGGGAGCCATTTAGTGATAAGATGCGAGACATCTCAGGGAATCGTAAATCATAGCAGATCATCATTCCTATTTTACCTACGCTTGTTTTTACTGGCTTGGTGATTTGAGAACCTGCAATCATCTTGGTTGATTCTCTAAAACCTAACGCATCATAGAGATGGATTTTTCGGTATACCGAGATTATCTTTCCAGATTTGTCTGCAACAAAAGAAGAATCGTAGACTTTGTTTTTCTTCTTGCTTTTCTCATAAAATGTTCCTACGACCTGGATTGAGTTTTCTTTTGCTGCTTTGGATACTGCAGTTACGAAATCGCCATTAATTGGTTCAGCTAGACTTGCAAGCTCAGATGGACTTTGGTCAGAATTTGTATAAAACATCATGTATTCTGGAAAGGCGCATAGCTTTGCACCTTTTTTAGCTGATTTTTTGATATAATCTAGAATTTTTTTTAGGTTTTGTTTTTTATCAGTTGATGCCTTGAATTGAATAACTGCAACCTTTGTCATAGGACTAGTTGTTACAGAATCAATAAAAAGATACTAGAAAAGAAAAAGAGGTCAGAGTGGTTTGCCTGCCATAAACCAATTTTCTTTTGGGTTCTCATCAAAGACTACAATTACATGATTTTCTTTTGTTTTGAGGATCTCAACTGCAGAGTCTGTGATTGCTTTTGCAAAGTCTTTTTTTTGTTGCTCAGTTCTACCTGGGTATAATGAGACGGTAATTAGTGGCATGATAATTCATTTGATACTAGAGAATTTAATCCTTAACGGTACCGGCTACCATAACGAGTCCCATAGGAGAATTCTGAGCTGTGTGATTTCTTATACATATACCCAAATGCGTATCCGATTGCAAAGCCTCCAATGTGTGCCATAAATGCAACTCCGCCACCGCCTGCTTGTCCGAATCCTCCTATAAGAAATGGCAAGATATTTTGAAAGACCAACCAAAAAGGCAAAAACCATTTTGCCTTGATGTGCATCATTCTCCAAAAAAATCCCATCATCAAAAAAGTCGATATTCTAACGTTGGGGTACAATGCAAGATACGCACCCAATACACCTGATATTGCACCTGATGCACCAACTGCAGGAATAACACTTGATGGGTCAATTACAATATGTGCAAGACCTGCAACTACTCCCCACAACAAATACACTCCAAGAAATTTTATTTTTCCGTACTTTAGCTCAATGTTGTCACCAAAAATCCACAAAAACAACATGTTGCCACCCAAATGCATCAAACCTCCATGCATGAACATTGAGCTAATCAAAGATGCATAAGGAATTGTAGGACAAGAAATTTGAAATCCATTATTTACAACAAATGGTTCACCTGCAATGCATGCAGGAACTGCTCCCCATTCATAGAATAACCGTGCCGCTTGAGCGTTTCCAAACTCCCAAAACTGTCCCGTATAAGCTACTTCGTAAAAAAATACTGCAACATTGATGATGATTAGTGCAATTGTCACCTTTGGTTTGAATCCTGGGGGATGGGGATTTTCATCCCGAAGTGGCATCATGATTTATACTGGTTCTAAAAAATTTCTATAATAATATTGTTCTATGATTAATTAATCTCAGTTAGTCTCTTAATGCCCCTAGCTTACAAAAAGATAATGCAAGAAAAAACAATTCTAGCTGATAATTTTGAGATCTGCAGGATCATAAATGGATTATGGCAAGTAGCTGGCGGGCATGGACAAATTGATAAAAAAACTGCGATACCTCAAATGCTGCAGTACCACAGAGCTGGCTTTACTACTTGGGATATGGCAGATATCTATGGTCCAGCTGAAGAGTTTTTTGGAGAATTTAGAAAATTACTAGGAAAAGATGAGATTGCAAATTCTCAGGCTTGCACAAAATTTGTCCCAAACCCTGGACCAATGAGCGGATCAATTGTAGAGTATTACATTGATGAATCCATTAAAAAAATGAAGGTAAATTCAATTGATCTTTTACAGTTTCATTGGTGGGATTATAACCATTCAAGCTATCTAGATGCTCTTTATCATCTCGCAAAACTTCAAGAAAAAGGCAAGATAAAGCATCTGGGTCTTACAAATTTTGATACCGATAGATTAAAGATAATGATAGAGCAAGGATTCAAGTTAGTATCTAATCAAGTCCAGTTTTCAATCTTAGATCAGAGGCCCCTAAAAAAGATGATTCCCTTTTGCAAAAAAAATGATATCAAGATTTTATCTTATGGGACTTTGCTTGGAGGATTTTTCTCAAAAAAATATCTAGGTGTATCAGAACCAACAAGGGCTGATCTGAATACCTTATCGCTTCAAAAGTACAAAAACATGATTGATGCATGGGGTGGTTGGGATTTATTTCAGGAACTTTTATTGGTCTTAAATGATATAGCAGCAAAATATCAAGTTGGTATTGCAAATGTTGCAACGCGATTTATTTTAGAGCAGACTTGTGTTGCAGGAGTGATAATTGGAACAAGGTTAGGGATTGCAGAGCATATCTCTGAGAATCAAAAAACATTTGGATTCTGCCTTGATGATAAAGATTATTCTAAAATTAAACACATAACATCTAGGGCAAGGGATTTGTTTGATACCATTGGAGATTGTGGGGATGAATATAGATAATCTCTCGAGAAGTACTGAGAATTCTAGGTTTTGCTTCTCATAATTAAAAAATAAAATTCAAAGAGAGATTATCTAGGGGATTAGTTATATTTCAGTCCAAATGGATCTTCTAATTCGCTTTCGCATTTGACCTAATTCACCTCCTCGTAAATGATCCAGGACAAACCTCGTAGGTCTTCCCAAGAAATTTTTGATTCAAGTTTTGTTTTATGAGCACTCTCTAGGATTTGCTCAAAGGGTTCTTGTTTGGTGATGACAGCAAGGGTGCTCATACAAAGTGCTAGGAATATTTGTTATTAGTCCATACCTAGCAACTTGTGGCATGCCTTTTGAAAGAAATGGCATGCCACAAATCCAAAGTCACATACAAATAGTATTAAAAAACGACATGCCTATGCACAGGCTAATTATTGATAACATAGAGTATTCTGTAGAAATTTTATGAAGGGTGTCTAGGCTCTGAGAATTTCAATAATAATGATACTTGCAATGGTTGGTATTTTTCTTATTTTCACGATTTATGGTTTGATTACTTTTGATCTAAGTATCCAAGAGATGAAAAAACTTGTGGGTGCAAGAAATGAGGCGTTTTCTTTTAACATAATGCAGGATCTTGATAAAAACATCGACAAGAGATTAAATGATTTTAAGGATTTGACAAAACTAAGAATCGTACAGGAAACTCTCAAAGAATCTAACGCCGAGTTTGCACAATTACCATATCTGGATTCATTTATCGAACAAAAAGATCTTGACGAGTCAGATATCTCCTTTGAGCCATTCATCAGTGGGATTGCTGAAAAGGAACTTTCAAGGGAATTAAAAGAAATTATCAGGTTTTACAATGAACAATATGGATATGATGTTGTTGAGGAATTATTTATTACAAATGAATTTGGGGCAAATGTAGCACTGGGTTCTGGAACATCTGACTTTAGACAAGACGATGAAGAATGGTGGCAGATTGCAAAGGTTAATGGGATTTTTATCGGTGATTTGGAGTTTCAGGAAGAATATGGAAGTTATGCAACGCCATTTGGTTTTCGAATTGATGATGAAGAAGGAAAATTTCTTGGAATTATGAGAATTGTTTTAACACTTGAAGATATGGTAAATGAATTTATCAATGATGCAGAAATCATTACAATTCAAAATAGAAATGTAATTCTCCTTGATGATAGGGGAAGAATAATTTATTCACTTGGGATACAAGAATTTGTAAATTCATTACCAATTGACTATTTCAAAAAAATTCCCGCTTCAAAGGACTTTGGTACAATAGAGCTTACAGATTCCTCAGATGAGGTAAAAATTGTCTCTTATGCAAAATCAACTGGATATAAGGAATTTCCTGGATTTGGTTGGATTGTTTTGATAGATCAATCAGATTCTTCTTTTGTTGATGAATTTGTTGAACTTCGAAACTCTATTCTCTCGGTATCTATTATCGGAATGGTAGCATCGGTAGTCATAGGTTTAGTAGTCTCATTTTTCATCACAAAACCGTTAAAGAGCCTATCTAGGTTTGCAGAAAAAATATCCAAAGGCAAATTCGATAGCAAAATCAAAAAAAGTAAGATTGATGAGATCGAAGTTATTGGGGAATCTTTTAACAAAATGTCAGAATCATTAAAAAAATTAATTGAGACTGAAAAGCAACTCACCGAAGCTCAAGCCCGTGTTAAAAGTGAACGACTTACTACCATAGGTGAGATTGCTGCGGGAATGGCGCATAACATGAAAAATCCACTTGGGACAATACGAACTTCTGGGGAGATAATAAAAAGAAGCAGTAAAGGAGGCGATAAAGAAATTGACGGGGTTTTAGATAGAATGGACAGAGCTATTGTTAGAATGTCAGGGCAAATTGAAGATGTATTAAATTTTGTAAGGGTAACTCCACTGCATATAAGCTCGGTTTCAATTCGGACTCTTTTTGAGGGGGCCCTAGAAACACTAGAGATTCCAAAAAACATTTTGATAAAACTTCCAGAAAATGATTTTGATATAACATGTGATGCCAAAAAATTAGAAATTGTATTTATGAATTTGATACTAAATTCAATTCAAGCAATAGGTAGAGCACAGGGAATCATTACCATTCGTGCAAAAAAGGAAAATCAAAACGCGATAATAGAAATTGAGGACTCTGGACCAGGAATTTCCGAAGAAATGCTTCCCCGACTCTTTATCCCGTTGACTACAACAAAAGAAAAAGGAACCGGACTTGGGCTGTCAACTTGTAAAAACATTATAAAACAACACAAGGGATCAATTTCGGTAAAAAACAATCCAACTACGTTTACCATCGTTTTACCCATAAACGGAATGAATTAATCCAAAGTTTTATCAAATCGTTCTGATAGATTCCATCAAATGTCCAAAAGAACCAAGTCGATTTTATTGGTAGATGATGATACTGACCTTTTAGAAAATACAGCATTTATGATAAAGGACATGGGTTTTGATGTAATTACTGCAGAAAATGGAGTAGAGGCAGTTGAAAAGTATAAGGAAATTCAGCCAGCCCTGTGCATCATGGATATAAAAATGCCCAAAATGGATGGCTATGAGTCCTTTTTTAAGATAAAACAGCATGACGCTCAGGCAAAAATAATTCTAATTACTGCTTATGCCCCTGATGAAAAAAAGCACCTAAGGGCAAAAAGTATGGGTTTGCTTGGAACTGTAAACAAACCCTATACCTTTGATCAGATCGAAGAAATTATTACCAAATACACTTAGATTTTTTCAAGCTTTTTGATTTTCTGAAATCTTGTGTTAAAGAATTTAATTGTCTCATTGACGTAACTATAATACCAATCTTTTAGCTCAGGATCATTATTCAAAATGATTTTCCATTTCTTTGTTCCCAGTGAATTTTTTTTGCGAGATGAACTTAATCTTGAAGGCACTAACAGGTTTGTATAAAACCAAAAGGAAATTTGTTCAGCCAAATCTTCTTCATTAATTTGTTCAAAATTATTTTGATATTTCACATTAAGATAAGTCATCAACTCATAGACAGGGAAATTTGTTATTTTGGCAATCTGTATATTATCCATGAATAATCCAGCAGCTAAACTCTTTAATCTGTAAACTTCTTTGCCGAGGTTTTCTTTTAGATAATCCCATTTTCCAAAAATCAAAGGTAAGACATTGGCATATTTTGCTGCCATGGTGTCAATTTGCTTTTCAGTTAAATCTAAAACATCCAGACAATACAGAATTCCATGTAAAGAAAGACGATATTGGTCAGCTTCTCCCTTAAGGTGACTCTTTCCATCCTTTACAACTAGACCAACCTCTAGGAGTCCAAGTGTGTGTTTTCCTCTTGCCATCCTACCAACAAGTAATCGTCTGTAGTCTTTTTCTTGAGATCTGATAATTCCTGTGTTATCTAGATAAGACTTGGCCATTCCCCAAGTAGTTAGAGTTCCATTTAGTGCGAGAATTTCAAGTAGTTTTTGAACGTTTTCATGATGTTTTTTCCCTGTCTTTTTTCTAAATGAGTACTTGCCAAAAAGGCGATGAGCCGTTGGCCTAGTATACATTTTGTAGGCATAAAGGTTACCATAAATTGTACCTTGTTCTTCTGGAGAAGGCATGCCACAAGTTGCTAGGTATGGACTAATAACAATTATTCCTAGCACTTGGTATGAGCACAATCACAGTCTTCAAAGAAGAAAACCACTTTTCAAAAAGTGTACAAAAAACCATGCCTGAATCAAAAATTTCCTGGGAAGACCTACGAGGTTTGTCCTGGATACTTTACGAGGAGGTGAATTAGGTCAAATGCGAAAAAGAACTAGAAGATCAATTTGGATACATAAAGATGGAAATGTTCTAGTCCGTTTTAAGCGTCCTTTATACTTCTAAAGAGGTTATTTGAAGAGAAAAAATGAAACAAACTATTGTAAATAAACTTCTTCGAATCTTCAAAGGAGATACTTCCCCTAAATTCTCCGATGAACTTTTGGAGGCCTTCAAATAAGCCTATTTTTTTATTTTTATGTCCAAGAGTCTGGGTTTTTCTTCCAGATTCTTTTGCCATCTACTGTAACTTGGTCTTGTTCCTCAAACACTGTGTGCCATTTTCCGTTTGCTGGAAAAATTTGATTCATCTCCTCTACTTTTTTGTTGGTGGGTGGCATGTTGGTTAGCGCGCCCCATCTCATGTTTGGAATTTTGGGCATAATGTCGTTAATGTCTTTTATTTTTTTCATCATTTATCACACTGTAATAATGCCATTTGCAATTAAAAATTGCAAGCCAGCTGCAAAGTCATCATCAGATATTTGACCTTCTGCCCACCATTGGGCGTTGTTTCTAACCCAGCTTGGAATTACAGATTCCCCTCCTTGAACTTTTTCAGTTACGGGAACTATGATTATTTTCTCTTTGATCATAAATTCAATTCCTGAGGCAAATTCTGTATCGCCTATCGAGCCTTCTGCCCACCATCCAGCAGTATTTCTAACCCAATCAGGTATTTGGACTTTGGAAACTTTTGGAGCATCAGTTTTTATCTGTCCACCTGCACCGACCTCGATTAATCCTGAACCAATTCCAGAGTATTTTGCATCGTAATCAAGTCCAATTGTTCCTTGGCCAAATACCAAAACATCTATTCTGTAGAGGTCTTGAGAGGGGATAAACAATCTCTGATAGTCAATTCCCTCTGAAGCTAAAATTCCTGGGTTGTTATCATCATTACCCATTTCTCTGACTAGGATCTCATCGGATTTTTGGTCAATTAAGAATAGTCCGTATCGTATATTTTTTAGTAAATTTTTGTTTTCATCAAAAAAGGCAATCTCAAATGGGACATTGTCGTTTGCACCATATCTGCTATCCCATGCGATGTTAACCGTAGTTCCGGTCTCTTCTCCAGTCTCAGGGTTCACAAGATAAAACTCGACAGTGTTTTTCTGAATATCGGATTGTGGGACTAGATCAAATTTCATTATTCCACTTTGTTCATTTGTTTTACCTAACTTAGAATTGATTCGTTCTAGTTCCTTTCCGGTAACTAAAAAGTGAACAATGTTTTTGTCCTCAAATGAATATGGATCAACTAACAAAACTCTTTGATCAACTTCGACGCCATTGACATATCCCTTGAACTGTTTTCCGGCTGCATAAGGAGTAAAGGTTTTTGGAATCTGTATCTCTTCGTGAACTACTTGTACATATTTAACATAATCTGGACTCCAATCAAATGGCATATCAAATGATATAGAATTATCTGCAGAATTGAATTTAAAATTGTCAACATCATCATAATACGTCTTTACAACTACTGGAACCTCGGCAGAAGCTGTTTGAATTGTAAATGGTTGTTCCTGTGCAACACTTACAAATGTATCATAACTCAAAACTTGTGCAACAATTGTTTTTGGACTGGTTGCGGCTTCAACATCTACTCGAATGTTGTACAATCCACCTTTTTCAAAAATTGGTCCCTTTATTTGCGGTCTTCCTTCTCCCTCAACATAAAGAGCTCCTGGAGCACTTACATGCTCTGAGCCAAAATACTTGGAGCATTTCCAAAGCTCTATCTTAGCACAATCTGCCTCTGGCTTAACTGCGATATTTAGTTCTCCATCCACGTCATAAAACAAGTTACGAGCCAAGAGATCACCACTCCTCCAAATCTCTACTCGATAAGTCACCTTCTCAAGTGTTGTATCGGTATTTGTGTCAAAGAATCGAATAGCCATATTTACATCATCAACCTCACCTGCGGTGATATCAGAAGGATCTATCTGGGTGCTAACAGTCACTGCCATTCCTCCAAAGTCGATTGGGGGTGCAACATCGCCACCCAGACCATGAGCAAATGCCTCATTAACAATAAGTGGAACAGAAAAAATTCCAAGGACAATAAACATTACAGCAATCAGTCTTGACAATCATTCTTAATACACGAAATTCCTTATTTAAGTATACGATGAAATTATCTTAGTCAGTATTAGCAGAAATACAAGATCTGGAATATTTTTATTCCCATTAGCTAAAACTAAATCATTGAAGTTTCTTCTAGTCCTGTTTTTAATTCCATTGTTGGTGTTACCTGTATTTGCTCAAATGAATACCCAGGTCCTACCCACAGAAAAGGGAACACTTGATGTTGATTTTTCTACAGCACCTTCAGATCCTAAGCCTGGGGACATAGTCAAGCTTCAGATCGATTTTATCAACCCGAATACCAAAAAAATTCAAGAGCATATTGATTATAGATTAACAGTTTCCAAAAATGGATTAAACACATTTGGCCCGATTCCATTAACTCATACTTCGACTGGCTCTGTTAGTATTCCAGTTGAGTTTGGAGAAGAGGGCATGTATTCTGCTTCAATAGAAGTTGAGGGGATCCTATTCCAACCTATTCCAAGGGAAACGGTGTTGTTCCAAGTTGCAGTAGGTGAGGTCAGCAATGGTTCAACAACAGAGAAGCCGGAAAATGGAGGCTGTCTTATTGCTACAGCATCATTTGGTTCTGAGCTATCACCACAGGTACAGCAGCTGCGAGAACTACGGGATAATGTAGTCCTCAATACAGAATCAGGAAAGTCCTTTATGACATCTTTTAATCAATTTTATTATTCGTTTTCTCCAACCATTGCAGACTATGAAAGGCAAAACCCATTTTTCAAAGAATCTGTAAAAATGACCATAGCCCCAATGTTGTCAACTCTGTCAA
The DNA here is from genome assembly GCA_041634015.1 of Nitrosopumilaceae archaeon. Taxonomy (GTDB): domain Archaea; phylum Thermoproteota; class Nitrososphaeria; order Nitrososphaerales; family Nitrosopumilaceae; genus JBFJMG01. The sequence continues at coordinate 19,696 of JBFJMG010000002.1, read as the reverse complement.
TTTTGAATTATGTTAACATTAATTCAGAGCAGGAGATGCTTGGGTACGGAATTGGTATTATTTTGCTAAATATTGGAATGTACTTCGGAATCCCTATAGTTGCGATGCTAAAGTTGTACCAATTCAGAAAGAATTAGAATTACTAGATTGAGAATACTGGAGAGGTTTTTATGTTACCCTAGATGTATCAGATCCAATGAAGACACTAGCTATAGGCTCAATCTTTGTTCTTTTTGCTATTGTAGGTGGAATATCTACAGTACCATCAGCCTTTGCCGATCACAGTACAGCAATAGTAAGTAATGCTCCTGGTTCATCTGTTCCAGGATGTGAGGCAACAAACGAGTGTTACATTCCACATAAAGTAACAATTGATGTAGGTGGGGAAGTGACATGGTCAAATGATGATACTGCAGCACATACCGTTACAAGTGGCACTCCAGAAGACGGACCTGACGGAAACTTTGATAGTAGTCTGGTTATGGCCGGCTCCACATTTTCTGTAAAGTTCGATGGCTATGAAACAGGTGATTATCCGTACTTTTGCATGGTTCATCCATGGATGGTAGGAATTGTTACCGTTCAAGCAGCAGGAATGGAAAATGGTGATGCTATGAAGGGAGGAGAACTAATGGTTGAAATCATGACAGGCCAAGCCGCCAAAGGAGAAAGACTATCAATTGATGTCAAGTTCTCTATGATGGATGGCAAAGCAGTTGAGCATGTTAACTATAATGTAAAAGCTATGCAAGGTGGTAAAGTTGTACTAGACGATAAGAACGTTCATGATCACGATGGAATGATGACACACATGACAGCACCATTAGCAGCAGCAGCATCTGATGCAATGCCAGTAGATGTAGAAGTTACTTTTAATGGATTTGGAATTCCAGGTGAAGGTGACTTTACTGGACCAGTTGGCAAAGTCGCAAAGAAGCAAGTAGTTCCAGAATTTGGAACAATTGCTATTATGATTTTGGCAGTTGCAATAGTAAGTATCATTGTAGTTAGTTCTAGATCCAAAATTGGTCTAGTACCAAAAATTTAGGGCTTAAACCCTTTTTTATTTTCTTTTTACCATAGCAACTACTGCTAGTATTACACCTGCAGCACCCAATGCCATACCAAAAACTGCAAAGTCATAAGCAGGCCCCACATCAAGATTAGATCCTTCTTTTACGTTTCCAATTTTAGATTGGATATCATTAACATCTTTTTGTAGGGCAGTCATTGCATTCTTCAAACCAGAAACTGCCAAGTCAGATGATGCGCCTCTTGGAGGAAAATCCAAAACTGCTGTGCTCTCAACATCCTCAATTGGAATATCGACATCTACTGGAACCCCGTTAAGCTCACCCTTGAACTCAATAGAAATCGATCCCAATTTTGTTGGAATTACAGGAGAAAAATAGTGTCCGGGTCTTGGGTCAGAATTAACATCCAGTTTTTTTGTAACACCGCCAAATTTAGCAGTAGCATCAATATTTCTAAATGCATTAGTAATTCCAGTCTTTACCCCCTCAGAGGGGCTTTCAGTAATTGCAATAACAAAATCATTTCTAATCCCTACTACTGGAGGCTCGATTCCCCACCCGACTTCAAATGAGTATTTGCCGACTTCGACTGTAGTATGAGCATAGGCAGCAGAGATCGTACTTGCTCCGATGACGACCATTACCAGAATTATTAACCAATAGTTCATACATAAAATGGTCTCATTAAGTGATTTTAAGATTGCTAGAAATGATTCATTAATAGAATAGAACCTAAATTGTTTAAATTATCAAATTCTGTTTGAAGATTAAATGGAAAAAAAATGGATTGCATTTTTGATAATTTTGAGTACAAGTTTTTCTGCGGTATATGCACATCCATTTACTGAGGATACATTTCCAGTCCAATTCTCAAATGTTCCTGCTGGCACTACGGAGATAATAGTAAAATATTCAGAGGGAATTGAAATTGGTTTTAGTTCACTCAAAGTCTTTGATGGAAATGGAAATCAGGTAGATAACAGAGATACAAAATATTACGAAGGAGACTATTCACTGACTGTTTCAACGCCTCCTTTGCAGGATGGAATCTATACCGTCACAAGCAAAGTACTTTCAAAAGTAGATGGGCATCTTGTAGATGATGCTTTCATCTTTGGTGTAGGTGCTGCAAAAATTGACGAGCCCCTTTTGGAAAGAAAAGGCGCTTCTGAATTAATCTTCCTTCCTGAGGCTGGAGCTAGGTTTCCTGGTTATGTTGGACAAACTATTGTTTTGGGGTCAGTAATTGCCTCTATTCTAATTTGGGGAACACAAAACAAAACTACAATCCAAAATCAATTGGGGAAATTCCAAGAAAAATTTCATGGTAAATTTTTATCCCTAACAGGAATTGGCCTCATTCTTGTCTTTGTATCAAACATCTTGATGCTAATAGTTCAGACCATACGATTAGAAACATCGCCATTAGAGGCAATTCAGACCTCATTTGGAAATACCTGGTTGATTAGGATGGCCATTACCATTCCTCTTTTTGGTATTTGGTTTTGGATGGAACGAAAGAAGATTTTGTCCATTAGAAATCAAATTCCCCTTTTGGTGCTAGCACTTGGATTAATTGGAACCACTACCATGATGGGACATGGCGCTGCAAGTGAACAATATCCTGCCATAGTTCTTGACTATATACACAATCTAGTCGCTTCAATTTGGATTGGCGGAATAATCTTTTTTGTATTTACCTTGCTTCCCTCATTTAGCTCACTTGATTCTGATAAACGGGAAAAAATTTCTCTAGTATCAATTCCACGATTTTCAATTGCCTTCATCATTGCTCTTGGAGTCGTAATAATCTCTGGGCCTACTCTAATGTGGTTTTTAGAAAGCGATGTGGGTTTGATTACGGAATCTACCTACGGCAAGTTGATACTTGCAAAAATTTCCATTGCTGCAATTATGGTTGCACTGGGTGGTTTTCTTCAAATTAGAATTCAAAGAAAAGCAGAGTCCGATCTAAAAAAAGGTTCAATTTCAATTCACAAGCCGATGCAAAGAGCATTAAAAATTGATGTGGCCTTGGGAGTAATACTTCTAGGTGTAGTATCTTTGTTGGCAAACGGAACCCTGCCCGCGGGAGAAATTCAAGATGTTTCAGCCCAAGAAATAAGGTACGGCTATTCGGCTACCGAGTTTTCTGAAAATGCAAGATTTGAGATTGAAATTAATCCATTTGCAAGTGGCGCAAATGCAATTTTAGTTAGTGCCACGGATTTTTCAGGAACCAAGATTTCAGATATTAGCGGATTAAAAGTCAAGGTCTCAAACCCACAACGCAATATTGCTCCAATTGAGATATCGATGAATCCAATTGAAAACGAAGATACAAAATATACAGGAGAAATTACTTTTGGTTTTTCAGGGCATTGGGAAATTCAAGTAGAAGCTAAAAGAGTTGAAAATGCAAATGAATCTGTGGTTCTTGATTTATTTGTAAAACCAAGACTCTCGGACCTAAAACCTGAGATAATTGAATATGAATTTCCTGAGGAGGCTACTCCATTGTTTCCCGCTTTTGATGGTCATGATTCGATTTGGATAAGTGATCCCCTTGCGCCAAGACTGTGGGAGTTTTCTATCTCTGAACAAGAATTCAAAAAGTATGAATTTGAAGGAAAAACTTCGATTACCCTTGCAATTGATAATCAAGGAAAAATTTGGTTCACAGACATACCACAAAGTTCAATTGGATTTTTAAATCCAGAAAATCAGGAAATTAAAATCATCAAATTACCTGCATTAGAACCAGCAAATCAGAATTCAATACCAATTTCTTTGGTTGCAGATTCAGAAGATAATATTTGGATTTCTATTACAAACAAAAACGTCTTGTTAGAATATAATCAAGACGAAAAAACATTTCAGAGCTTCGAGATTCCCACAAAAGACTCTGGACCCTTTGCACTTGCTTTGGGAAACGATGGAAACATTTGGTTTAGCGAATCAATTGCGGGAAAAATTGGCTTCATAGATGTTAATACAAAAGAAATCAAAGAATATTCCCCAGATGAGCCACTCTCTGCTCCGGAGGCCATAATATTTGATGAGAAAGATAACCTTTGGGTAGCAGAACACACAGGAATTGCAGTTAAAAAATTCAATCCAATTTTAGAAACATTTCTCACAATTCCAGTTCCCGACCAGGATGCTTTACCATTTGGTATGACCTTTGATAGGTTTGGCAATCTATGGTTTGCTCAACATACAATTGACAAGCTTGGAGTATATGATCCAGATAATGAGAATTTAATCGAAGTTCCAATTCCTACTCTAGGTTCATTTGTTCAATTTACTACCTCAGATAGAGATCATAATGTTTGGTTTGTAGAACAAAAGGGAAATAAGCTTGGCATGGTAAAATTAACCGAACTTCCAAGTATAGGGACAATAGTTTTTGAAGAAAATCAAATTAATCTACAATATACTGAGATTGCTTCACCACTTATTGCGATTGGGGTTATAGCAACCTCATTATTTTTTGTAAAGGCTATTCAAGATAAACGAAGATTAAATTCTCTAATTCTTAAATGAGCCTAATACCTTGAGTAAATCAAGAAATTCTTTTTGATTAGAAAAATACTTGACAATCCCACTAGTAGAATTAGAATTGATATTGCACCAAATTCGGGTACGACAACTATTCCAAATTCTGTTTGCTGACCAGTCCCGCGGATGTTCTCAAATCTAATTATTGTTGGGCCTGTTTGGTCTTTAGAAAACGTAAAATCTTCAAATGCCCCACCTACCGCTGCTTCCCCATTTGTTCTGTAGATTTCTTTTCCATTTTGAATTAAAACAAGATTATAAGATGATTGTCTTAGTGTTTCTCCGGTTGTTCCATCTCGGATAGTAAATACAAACTTTGTATTCTTTTCTGGTTCTATTTCTAAGGGGGCCCATGACAAATCTATTTGGAATTGCTCATTTTTTGTCATTGCAGAAATTGGAAAATCGACAACATCACTGGTAGTAAGGGTAAATACCATATTTTCTGGTAGTTCTCCAGTTTTTTGTTGTTCATTTTTTAAAAATTTAAGATGATCACCAAGCAAAACAAAATGTACTATTCTTTCTTGTTGGATTGAGTAGTCATCTACCGTAACTGAGGACTTGAAAAGATCAATCCCGTTTACTTTTCCCCCATAACCCGGAGTGAAAAACTCTTCAAAGTTTTTTGGGAAATGTACCTCTTGATGTACAACTGGTATATGTGAAATTTGTTTTTCACTCCAGTCAAAAGGAATCTCAAATTCCACCATTTTATTTTTAGAATCATAATCAAAACTCGTAGGTGTGTTAAAGTATGATTTGATTTGGAATGGTACCGGCTCTCCATCCTGATTTGTTCCTTCAAAAAAAGTGGAATCAATCATAATAACATCTGCATAATATTTTTTGGGATCTTCTACTGGATTTGTGATCTCGTTAATTGTATAAATTTGAATTTCAAAGTTGTACAAACCACCAGATTCAAAAACCGGTCCGGTAATTTCAAGTGGATTTTCTTTTGTGCCATACCATGCTCCTAGAGAAGAATCGCGCTCACCTGAGATTTGTACTGCGTTTTGACCGTTTTTCACATTAATTGATAAGATTCCATCCTTAGCAAGAAAGGTTTCCTCAAAAATCAAATCCTTGTTGTGGAATAGTCCAACTAGTAAAGTAAGATTACTTGGACTTTGCTCTGTTTCTTTGTCTATTGTAGTAATTGTAATTTGTTTGTCTACACTTTTCTCAAAATTCATTGGCAATTCTACTGTCATTGAAAACTCGCTTTCTCCAATCTCTATTGAGGGAATGGTATCAAGTCCAAGGCCATGTCCAAAAGAATTTTGGATAGGAAAGAATAGAATTAAAATAACAATTACATATTTCAAAAAAGCTCTTGTCATTTGAGTAATTGGTAATTATCTTCGTTAAAAGCTTAACAAATTTTCCAGATCGATGATGATATCTTGAGAATCAAATTCATCTAAGAGCTCAATTGCTACGGCATTGAGATTAAGATCCGGGCCAATGAACATTTGTTCGTTATAGATCAATTGATTCAACCTGTTTACTAGAATATCGGTCCTAAGGGATTGTTCAGAGTTTAGAAATTGTAATTTCTGGTGAATTTTCTCTTCATTTATTTGATCATTAAAATCAATTTTTTGTATAACTGCAAACAATTCCTTTGAATTGATTTGTTTGTGGTTTAATAATTCAGATTCGAGTTCAGAAAAAATCATTTCTGAATCATAAATTTCTAAACTAGACGCCTTATCTTTAATTGGTACATCGGTATCAAAAGTCGTAGTAATCGAAGTATCCATACCTGATGTCTTCTGAGGAGATTCTACAAAAACATGTTGTGCGCCTGTTATTTTTTCTTCAAAGTTACTATTAATTATAAAAAATGAAGCTAAACCGAGGATAATCATTCCTGCGGTAAATAAGACAGCAAAGTTCTTGAATTGAAAAGATCTTTGAGTTTGGCTACTCAAATATCAAAACCCCTTGCGTTTTAGGGGTTAAGATATGAATTGTAGATAGATCTGCTTGAAGCCTGGAGAAGTCCAGACATGATCTATCTCTCTTGTAATGCCCCTCTTTCATGTGTAATATTTCTAATTGAGTGTAGGAATTAAAGAATTTAGGTAATTTCTACCTAAATTAGGATCCAATCTGGAAGATAATATTAGAAGAGAGGTTATCTCTGTCTAAGAACTTTGTTTAAAACCAAAGGAACGCTTGAACGATCAAAGGGTTTGACCACATAATCTCTTGCGCCAAACTTTATTGCGTCTTGAACCGATTCTTTGTTCTCAACGGCAGTAACCATTACAACTTTGGCCTTTGGGTTAATTTTCATTATTGCCTTGAGGGCTTGGAGACCATCCACATTTGGCATGTTAATATCCATAGTGACAAGATCAGGTTGATACTTTTGAAAATTTTTGACTCCCTCAATCCCATCATTTGCCTCAATTATCTCAGATGCGAGTCCATTTGATTTTACGATATCTTTGAGAACGGTTCTCATAAAAGACGCATCATCAACTATTAGGATTTTGCAACTATACTCACTCATTCCTTATCACAGCCAACATAAAGAGGTAAGAGAAAAATTAGTAATATCCATATTTGTGTGCACACTGAACACCTATTTTTAAAAAAATTACCTATTAGACAAAATCAGTTTAATTTGTAATTACTGGTGTGGTGTCATTTTGTTTGTTCATCAATTTTCTTGCATCAGTTGGATTCTGCATTATCATCATGTGAATCTTTATTCCAGAATCACTTCCAACAAGTTCTACATCGGTAATTACAACATTATTTTCTTGATCAGAGAGGTTTTTTGCTGATTTGTTTATGATTGATTTTAGATCTCCACGAGAAAAGTCCGGAGTTGATAGTTGTACACGAAATCCAGTTCCATCTACCATTGCGTTAAAAAAGGAGCCAGTTAGGATATTTGCCACTTCCTGTATTGCCGATGTTCCCAACTCATCTAATTCATAAGAATCATCAGCACAAAGTAATTTTGCAGCAATATTTTTTGCATCAATTAATTTTATTGTATAACAAATCTCTAGATGTGTATCCCCTTTTCCATCTAATCTAATTCCACACATTGTGATTTCATCAGACTTTATTTTCACCTTATCAAAATGATCAATTCCATTTTCAAGTACAGTAATTTTATGATTAACAGATTCACCAAACAAAGTAGAAAGTGCACCAGCAGTCTTTGAAGCAATGTATAGATGCATGATTTGATTTAATTTTTCAGTCTCCTTGGGGTTTAACTTGGTAGGCTTTGGAGCAGAGATCAGTTCCAAATTTTCAAATTCCGAACCTGATTTTTCTGAATCCTTCAAACGCGCAGGAACTGTCAGATAAAATGTTGATCCAAATCCTTTCTTTGTTTCAATTTTTACATTTCCCCCAACGCTTTTGAGTTGATTAAATACAACATCCATTCCTACTCCTCTTCCTGAAATATCGGAAATTTTTTCAGCAGTCGATAAACCAGGAATTCCCAGAAGCTCCAATGCTTTTTCTTCTGGCATTGAATCTGCTTGATTTCTTGAAATTGCTCCATTTTTTACAGCAAGATCCTTTACTTTTTGCACATCAATTCCTTTACCGTCATCTTGTATAGCAACAATGATTTTATTTCCCTGTCTTTGTGCAGTTAAACTAATTTTTCCCTCTTGTGTCTTTCCAATCTTTTGTCTCTCTTCAGGACTTTCAATTCCATGGTCAACACAATTTCTAAGAATATGCAATAATGGTTCAGTAATTGCGTCTAAAACGGTCCTATCTAGTTCGATTCCAGTTCCATTCATCTTGAGCCTTACTTGCTTGTTTAATTTCATGGATGTGTCTCTTACCAATCTAGTAAATCTGCTAAAAATTTGATCCATTGGGACCAATCTAATTTTCAGAGATTGGTATTGTAATTTTGAAATTAACTGGTTCATTTCATTAATTATTTCCAAGGATTCATTGGATTTTTTCTCTGTGATTGATTTTTCCATCTTCATGTTGGCAATCATTAAATCCTCGACAAAAGTTACAAGGGAATCCAGTTCAGACATTTTAACACGAATTGTAGGTGATTTTGATGATACTATGGTATCCTTTTGGTCTGGAATAAGTGCGTCGGGGTTTTCAAGAATTTGTAAATACGGGGAAAGGTTTACGTCTTTTTTGTCATCTGAAATCATTTGTTCAAGAATATCTACACACTTTGAAATTGCTGTAATGAGATTATTCGTAACTTCAGATTCTCCCTTTCTTATTTTTTCAAAAATATTTTCTATATTTTTACAGAGATTTTGTGTTTTTTTATAATCCATTGTTGCAGCCATGCTTTTTAGAGTATGAGCCGAACGAAAAATTTGATCGACTAGTTCTCTATTGTTAGGCTCGTTTTCTAGTTGTGTAAGAGCTTCATGAATTTTTTCGACATGCTCTAGGCCTTCAGAAACGTATAGATCCCTGTAATTATTCTCAGACAACGCACCAACCCGTTTCTATAATTTAGCGATTTTCGCATTTTCTCTTGTTAATTTTTTAAAAGAAAAATCAGCTAAAAATGCCTGCATTACTTGGATTTTGTTTTTGCTAATATATGGTCGAGTATGTGTATGGCGAACATACATTTTTAGCTATCAGAATTCACTCTAAGGGACTACGGCTTCATCAACGAAATCCAGTATGTGAGTTTCCAAGAAGTCAGCTAGGAGATAATCCATTGCAAATGATACGACGGATCCTAGAATAGCTAATAGTGCAAGATTATAAAATACTGTCTTGTACAGCCCGCCTTGAGCTACCTTAATTGCAACAGCGCTAAGAACCGAAGTGAGTAGAATCATAAAAGGCAACATCAAATCCATAAAGGCAGGATCGATTGGAGTTAGAGCAAATGCACTGTTTGAGATATCAACTGTACTAATTAACTCGTAAAAAATTGACGTTAGCTTATTCATCATACCAAAAACTGCTAGAGTTAAAACATGCAGAATAATTACTACAGTCTCAAACGTTTTTGCAGTCTGAGTTCTTTTTGATCGTAGTTCATCGATTTTTAGGGTGATATCTGCAACAACGTTTCCTGTTTCATTCATGTCACCTCCCTTGTCCATAGCAGTTGAAATTACCTGATTTCCATTATAGATTACCTCGCTTCCAGTGTCTCTAGATAATAATTCAAAGCCCATTGATTGATCTATTCTGTTTTTAATTCTATTTTTAAAAGCAATAATATTTTTTTGCAAAGGTCCAAAGTCGCTGCGAAGTACAGCATCAAGTGCCTGGCCCATAGAACCCACAGTTGCATAAATTTCGCCAAAATGTCTGATAAACGCGGGATACCATTTGTTTAACTCATTTATTTTTACTTCAATTCTTCTTGCAAGTAATCCCGGATAAATTAGAGGAGCCAGCGCAATTCCGATAATTAGTGAATTTGGAACTACTCCTGTAACAAATAAGACAATTCCTATTGCGGCACCGATCCCACCAGTTAGATAAACTTTCATTCTGAATTTGAAATCCTCATGTGTGGTTGCATATCCTAACATGTCTCGTGGGAACATCATGTACATCAAAAAAACAAAGGTTCCCATGCTAGCAGTGACGCCAATTAGTGAGTAAAGAAGAGTTCCTTCGGCGTCCTCTGAGCCCATAAGCATAGTCATAATAGAGTTTGCAGAGACCATAAAAGCCGCAGTTGACATAAGGGTGTAAAACATCTCTAGGAATAGTTTTTGACTTTCTAATTTTCTCTCATAAATAATTGTAAATGTCATCAAGGTTGCCTTGACTTCTGCATGAAAGAAGGTTTTAAGCTCATCACCCAGTCTTACTACCTGGGCTAGTTTTACTAGGAGTTGTTTTAGTTGTTCTTCGTTTCCTAAGGCAACCTTTCTTGCAATCATTTCAAGTGCCTTTGCCAACCCATAGGCCCATCCTACACCTAGTCTATAGGTATCCAAGAACGCCTTTGAGTATTTACCATAACCACTTTTTGATGCAGTCTTGACCATTTCAACTGCTTCTACCTCACCAGTGGAGATTGAATACAAAAATGCCATAAAATATACGAACTTGTCATCAGTAAGATTTGTTCTACTTTTTACTAGTTTGTTTACAATTGGGATTGTTTCTAGCTGCATTATAGATTTTCAAGCTCCTTGTAAAAAGCCTCTAAACCTATTTCACGGCAGTGGGAGATTGAGTCAAACACATCATAAAAATTAAAGATCTTCTTTTCCATCATGCGCTCTAAAATTTTTGCACGAAGTTCTAGCTCTTCATAGAGTAGTCCTTCGTCTTTTTTGGACATTCCCCTTTTTTCAAGTATTTTTGAGATGAACAAAGCACTGCTTCCTTTTCCCCTAAACTTTACAGTGTCAGTTCCTGGATCCCAATTAAAGACCGGAATAAACATGATGTTTCCACCCTCTGCGTTATACCCCAGAATTTCGTTAATGGATAGCACACGGCGAACTCTCTTTCCACCCGGTCCTTGTACTGCTCCCTGGAAGAATGCAATGTTAAGATTCTCCATGTGGGTCTTTGGAACGTTAATTGGATCATTTGAAAGTCTTTGAATTAATGAAACCATGTTTGCTGCGTGAAAAGTACTAAGAACTGGGTGACCAGTCTGCATGGCCTGAAACGCAATATTTCCTTCAGCACCCCTAATTTCTCCGACTAGGATATAGTTTGGTCTCTGTCTCAAGGCTGCTTTTAGTAGATCAAACATGGTAACACTTGATTGTGAACTTCCAGTGTCTCGTGTTGCCTCTGTAATCCAGTTAGAATGGGGAAGTGTTAGTTCAGGAGTATCTTCTATAGTTACTATCTTCCAGTTTGCAGGAATAAAGGCAGTAAGTGCCATAAGGGTAGTAGTTTTTCCTGATGCAGTTTCTCCGTTGATAAATGCGCTGCTTCCCTCGTTGAGCATCATCCACAGATAGGCTGCTTCATTGAAATCCATGGCTTTTGATGTTAATACTTGAATTATAGATAATGGAGTACTGGCAAATTTTCTTATTGTCGCATTGGTTCCCTTACGGCTTATGTCTTTTCCAAACACAATGTTAATTCTGGATCCATCTGGAAGGACAGAGTCTACTACAGGCTTTGCATGGGAAACTGTTTTTCCAAACTGCTCTGACATGCTGATGATTAGCTCATCAATTTCTTCAACACCCAAAAAGAGAGGACTCTTTAGTGCACCAAATGATTTGTGAATGACGTAAACGTTTCCAGCACCAATAATTGATATATCTTCAAGGTTTGGGTCTGCCAAAAACGGATCAAGTAGACCAGAACCTGCTCTTCTCTGCAAGAAATGGTATCGAAGTCCAGTCCAAAATTTCTTTTCAACTGGAAGAGTCTCTAGTCTGTAAATATCCCCAATTTTATCATAGTTGACTGGAGTTTCAGTAAGGGTAATTGCTTTTCCTAGATAGTTTTCAACCATTGCAAATCTTTCTGTGATTTCCAGCGGTGGATCCAAGTTACCAGACTGTACAGCAAAGAGTTTGTCTGCAATCTCCATAATTTTTCTATCAGGTGGCGTTGGCTCAATTATGATGTACTCCATGTATCCATCATCTGAGGTTGTATGCGGGTTGATATGCACAAAGGATTCTTCTGTTATTGGATAGATGAGGTTTGGTTCCTTGAGTTTTTTGTGTTCTGCTTTTAGTGATTCAGTAAATAGCGGTAGGGGATTTCCTCGCGATGTGTAAGTATCCATGTAGTTCAAAAGATGTGGAGATTTTTTTAAAACCTCAACGAATACCTTGTCTTTTACTTGAGAAAAATCAAACGGCATGTTCTAGTTCTCCATTTTTTGAGCCCCGCACCTCAAGCGTTAGCCATTGAGATAGGCACTATTTTTATGCCAAATACCATGTCTACCTCAAATGCAAAATTAGATTCAGATGAGTCCTTTGAGCCAATTAGTTTAACAATTTTTAGGGTCTTGACGTCTTTTCCTCCAATGTTTGTAGAGCCAAGTTGTAAGAAACAATCAACGCTTCCCTTTACTCTTTGTGCGATATTATCTGGGATATCATCTGGATGACATGTTATAATAATTGACATTCCATTTGCGACAAGATACTTGCATTGGGTAAAAAAGTCCAGAATGCTGCTTGCATCGGCAAATACTGTAAGTAAGGAAATTGAATCAATTACTACTACTTTGGTCTCCTTGAAACTATTTCCAATGTATTTGCTGATAACAGGTAAAAGATAGCTTGATTGCTCTTTGGACCATTTTACGCCATACATGTGAAGTGGCATAATGGATAACTTGTTTTGCAAAAATGGAGTTGAGAAATTAAATGTAATTGACTTCATGTTTTCAATGTAATCTTTAACAGTGTTTTCAGTGATGCACATTACATTTTTGTTACTTTTTAGTAATCCTTTCATGAATAATGCGGTAAGTGCGCTCTTTCCAGTACCGTGTCCGCCCTCGATTAGCATTAGAGAAGGAAATGGAACACCGCCTCCAATCATCCTGTCTACTTCTTCGTTTCCAGTAGATACTATCTCAGTCATCGAATCCTCCTGATAAATTACAAAGTAGAGTACTACCTACATCGGTTATTGTATACAACGATGCAATTGCCAAAAAAATCGATATAAGATGGTGTTTGAGCTTTTTGAACGAATGTTGGTTTTTGCAACAAATGATTCAAGCTTGTCCGATACAGACAAAGAATCTGATAAGGTGCCCAAATGAGCAATTTTTGCTAAGAGATTAAAGAGGTTTGATAAAAAAATGGGACTAAGTGTAGCTATTGGAGGCTCTATGGCAGTGATTACTCTTGTAATGTCACTATCGATGTTTCCAATGATGATAGAGGATATTCATGATACATCCATTACAAATTCGGAAATTTCGCAAATTCAAAAAAAAACTGATAAAACGGATATAGAAATTAGATCAATTGATGCAGATGTAGGCAGCAAAACGTTCACATTTATTTTAAAAAACACGGGATCTGAAAAGATATGGAATTATGAGAATTTTGATTTTTTTGTAAATTATGATGCAAATGTTTCCAAAAATAAGGTAAGATTAACTGAACAATTCTCATTTAATGAGACGGGCTCGTTTTTGAATATGTATTCGGGGGATCCAATTTTCCTAAGACCGTTTTCAGACATTGCAGTAGGTTCGTGGCAGGAAGAGCCTCTCTATGAGAAATTAGATGAGCAAGTAAGAGATGATGGAGACTTTGTCTTCTCTCCTTTGCGTCCGTCTACTCCTACAAATGATGTAGAAGTTAAATTCAACTCGACTACCGATCCAGAAATATCTTATGGGCATCATGTTCGCTATTCGTACAGAACTAGTGATGTCGTAGACAGCGAAGCAATGGTAGTTTATGGCGAAAAGAGTGTCTTCAATCCAACGTATAGAACCTGGACAAACTCTACGGAATTTTCTGCAGAAACCTCTGCAAATAATATAGATAATCAAATTATCAGTGTCGTTTTAAAAGCATCTCCCATATCAGAAGAAAAGATCCTAGTAACTCTAGACAGTAATGATCTTCTTAATGTTCAAACATGGGATGGTAGTTCCTGGGTCTCTAATTGGAATACAACAATAGGTTCGACTAATAACTTTGTCAGAGTCTTTGATGTAGCTTATGAGGAAAGTTCTGGTGATGTACTGGTGGTTTTTGGAGATGACACAACTCAGCTGAAATATCGAAAACGAGTTAATGACTCATGGGATAAGACAAACCAAAACGCAGGATCTCTTCTTGCTGATTCACCTAACTTGGTTATCGCAAAATCACACCCGACAAGCGACAATATTTTTGTTGGAATTCTTACAAACTCTCGCACCCTAGAAGCCATGAGATGGAATGGCGTATCCAATTCGTGGGATAATCAGATAAAAACAACTGCGGCACCCACTACAGCAAATACATGGGTTTTTGATATTACCTATGAGAGAAACAGTGGAGATGCGTTTTTGCTATGGGGTCAGAGTTTGAATCTGAAATCTAAGGAATTTACAACAAGTTGGGCTACAGAGCAAACTGCCTTGACAGTAGCTGGTACAATAGATGTTGTAACGGCCGGATACGACAGAGATCCTACAAGCAATACATTTGGAGTTGGGATAAACACAGCTACTACTAACAATTTTGTGATTTGGGATGGGAGCACTTGGACAAGCGATCCTATAGGTGCTACCTCTGGAAGTACTGATAAAGTAATCGGGGTAGATTTTGAAAAGACGACAGGACAGGCTTTGTTTGTTTTTATCCAAGGTGCACCTCCGGTGAACCAAAACATAGCCTATAAAACCTGGGATCCGGTTTCAGGTTTTAGCACTACTACAACTGAGACTGGCGGGACTCGTGAGCTAATAAATTTACAAGTGTATTCGGATCCATTATCAAATGACATTATGGTGTTGTTTGCAAATGATCGAGCCGATCTGTTTTACCAAAAATGGAATGGTGAATCATTTTCGCCATTGGGAAGTGCTTTGAATGTAGACCTTTCAAGTCCAGCTGATCAAAGCTATACGTTTGCTTGGAATGAATTTATGATTTTTGATTTGGATGTTGAACTCCGGCAGGGAAGTACAGTGATAGCTCAATGGGATGAAGGAAATCCCTTTGGAACATATTCATTTGTTGAGCAAGATAGAGAATTATCATTTGAACAAACAGATTCGATCACAGATTATAGTGACCTTAGAATTCGCTTCAAGGTACTAGACGGACAGTTTGAGTGGTCCTGGGCAGAATTTTACATTGGCGGTCCTCCTATAAGTATTGGAGAAGACAAATGGGTTGTTAACCTAATTTCAAATGAAATTTTAGATCCTAAAGTTCTAAATCCTAACGAAGAAGCCTTGATTATAGGACAGCTTCGATATCCGGTTTATCCAATTGGTTTGGTGTCAATTACAATTATTAGTGATACAGGTGTGTCTGAAAGTGCAAGTGTGATTGCCTCCTAAAACAAATGAAATTCACTAGCCCAAAAAATTCAGAATGAAAAAAATTATGTCAAAGTAGCAAAAGAAGCTGTTACACCAAGATCACTGGAAACAGAAATTATCCCGATTCCTGAGTCTATTATTTCATCTAGTCTCACTCCAATAACCATTGTTTCATCCTCATTTAATATGCCAGGATCGAGTAGATCATTTTGAATCGAATTTTTACACCATTGTCCCGGAAGTGGGGCTCCCGTACAACCTGAATTAAAAACAAGTTTTTCCGTTAGAGGCCCAGTTATTGTTCCTGTATATGTAATTAGAATGGTGAATTTATCAAAATTCCATATCTTTTCAGATCCCGTGTTCTTTAATTCAAATGTAAAGTTATCAACTCCACCTGCCATTGTTGTTGAAAGAATTTCGATGTTAGTTTCTAAGATTTTTTTTTCCAGCTGCGAAGTCTCGCTTGCCGCCTCTGAAAGAGATATAGTTTCATCAACAAATCCCGGTATCAGCAAAATAATATACAAAATTGCAGTCATTACTATACCTGCAGAAATTGCAAAGCTTACCCCCATTTTGAAAACACCGATACCTGATTATGGAAGAGAAAAGATGTATTCATCTGAGATTCCATTAGGTGTGGTAACCTGTACCAAGTAACTAGGACCCTTTTGAATACTTGCATCAGTGACGTTAATCTGCAAAGTCTCTAGCTCATTCCAAACCGAAGGAGTGGATGGGTGATACTCCCATGTAATATCGCCACCACCGACACTAAATGGAAAACGCTGAACGCCATCAATTGGCCCAAAGTACACATCAACTGCTTCGGCCTGCGCCAATGGATGCAGCCCGGTGTTTTTTACCCAGACATTTACAGTATCAGCAGTAGAGTTTGTGGCATAGATAATCTTGATTTTTGTAAGCATCTCGTCTTTTTGTGCCTCGGAAGTGGAGGTCATTGTAGATTCAAAGACTCCCACTTTGGACATTACGATTCCAGCAACGGTTCCTGCGACAATTACAGATGCAATAATTAGAATCGCCTCACCGATAATGTTTGATGCCATCTATTGTGTGTCCTCCGATTTTCTTTTTGAAGCCATTAGTTTTGCATAGTGCGTGTCTGATTCCTTGTCGTTTATTCCAACAATTTTTGAGAACTTGTATAGTTGCATCAGGGTATCATCAACATCCATACCAGATTTTTTGAGCATGTCAATAATGTTGTAAATTGTACTTTCATCCTCTTCTTTTAGTCCCATTAACTTGCACTGCTCCACTAGTAACTCAATGCAGTCATCCCCATTTTCTTTTAGCATATCTCCTGCAAGCTCTATAATTGACATTAGGTTGCTGACACTAAGTCTTCCGCTAAAGAGCGGCTTCATCACAGAATCCATGGGGTTATCAAGATCCGTCCCGCTTTCGATCTTTTGCATCTCTGTGGGCTTGGAGTCTTTCTTTGAATCTCCTGGTGCAGATGTTTGTGTAGTTGATTGGCTATTTCCAGTTTGAGCTGGCACCATTGGAGTATTGTATCCTGGTTGTGATGAAGGAGAACTATAGTTTGATTGTAATTGAGCAGATTGTGCTGGTGCAAGTGGTGCACTTTGATTCATTACGGATTGTTGAGGTAATGCCTGATTTGCCTCTTTTACATCTCCTGGGGTTTGTTTGAGTGGAAGCGATGGGTCTGATAAGTTCTTCAAATCAATTGACTCGAAATATTTTCTCATAAAGTTTAGTGGATTTGCGATTTCTGCTTGAAATGCCTTCATGTCAGTTAATGCGCCCTCAAAGGATTCAGTTAGGCTATCAACATTTTCTTTTGTGGTCTTCATGTCTTCTTTTATTTTGTTTAGATCTTTTTTGAACGAAGATAGATCTTTTTCTACTGGCTCGAATTTTTGGTCAATCATATCATTAATTTCGTCTTCATCTATGGTCTGTAATCCTTCAAGGCTTTTATCTGCAGAAATCTTTTCTGTGTTCTCCTCCGTTTCTTCTTGGATTTCTGTTTCTGGTGTGTTTTCTGGAACTTGCACTAATTCCTGAGAACCACCTGTTGAAATGATCTCATTTAGTAAGTCATCTCCAGTTGCAGGTGCTGCAGGCTTTGGAGTGGATTTTGCAGGAATCAATCTAGGAATGCCTATCATTATTCCTCCAAGTGCTCCCATTGGGATTACAAAGTAAGAAATCATACTGGTAATATCAAATAAAATTTCAGGAAATAGTTCGTAGAGAACTAGACCATATGAGCTTACAATACTTACTACAACAAATAATCTGAAACCTTCGGTTAGGGTGCTAATAAAAGAAAAAGAAAAAGGAATGCGTGGAGCGTTCATTAAAACAACTCCTAGTTTTATCCTAGATCCACAACTGTATTTGTAATGTTTGGTACTTGTCGCTCAACTGTTAGTGATGCACCAGTAGGCAAGAGTACTTCTGCTCTTACGACATCTAGTGCTTCTGGTCTGTCAATGTCAGTATAGACAATTGCAAGAACGGCATGTTCACCTTGGTCTAAGATGTCGTTGTTATTTCGGTTTACACTCCAGTAAATGAATGCACATGTTGCTGTAGGCATTGTATCGCCTGCATCAAATGGATCGCCATCACAATAAAGACCTCCATCAGCTGCATCATCTACTGCAAGTTCAAGAGAAACCCATTGACCATTGCCATCATCATCGTCACCATCTGTTGCTTCAGTAAGTGTACCTTCGTAAATATCGTCATATGATATAGTGTTACTAAGATACTTGACTGCGGCAGTTCCTGGTGCGAGATTAACAGAGTCTCCACCTGATGCAATTTTAATTGGAATCGCAGTTACGTTTAGTTTACCATTTGTAACATCTCCAGATCCAATTACTTTTCCTGCAACTTCAAGTGCGCTGCTTGCTTCACCTAAACCTGAAATAATCGTGGTTTTTGCTTTTTGCGTTGTGGAAAATCCCATGTTCAGAACAACAAATGCCAATGCTGCAGCTACAATTACAAATGCAATCATAACAATAGCGGATTCGACACCAATTACTCCTCTATGGGCGTGTCCGTGTCCTTTTCTAATAAGGTTCATTAAATTGTAATTCTTAGTTGAGGGTATATCCAAGAGTATGTATGAAATGATCGATCAATCCTAGGCGTGGTTTTGACGTTTAATTTTGTGTTTTTATAAATTCTTTATTTCTTGAAGTAGATCAAATCCGTCATTTTTTAGGTATTTGTCCGGATAGCAGTTTAGCATCTTTCCGTTTGGTATATCATAGAATTCCCAGTTTTCGCACTCCCAGTCATTAAAGAACTCAGAGTTATCGTACTCCCAATCAAATGCATTGCCATTGTCCTTTTTGGGTAACTCAGGGCTCAAAACCAATGTGCTGGTAAATTTTTCGTAATCAATAATGACCTCTGATCTTAATGCATTTGGATAAAGGTAAATCACGTTTTGGTGGCTAGTAACTGCATCAAATTGGGCTTTGGTAACATACTCATTATGCAGTAAAATTACCTGATCGAAATTCTCCAAAATTTTCGGATTTTTATCCACATCAATATCATCAATAATTGTATAGCCCAAAAACTCTAAAACTCCAAATCCATTTCCACTGGCTGCGTAACGTTTCTCATAATGATTCTGGATTTGTGTTGTTTTGCAGGTATCACAGCGACCAAGAAGGTAATCGTGCTGTCCGCCCCATTCGTAGGCACTCTGAGTCAAAATAGGATATATTACTACAACATTTTTGGAGGGTTTTAACTGCGCATATTGCGAGTAATAATTTGTTTCAAGCATTTTGCCTGAATGCAGCGAATAATTTTCATTATTGGAATTTTCGGGATTGGAAGATACAAAAAGAACTAGAGCTAAAAACATCGTTGCAGTAAAGCTTATCATTATTGCACTAAAGTGACTATTCAATAATATTGTGATACTTTAAATTATTAAAAAACCAATTTTGTTCAATTCGAACTATACAAAATTATATTTCATAATAGATTTAATAAAAAGAAAAAAGAAGTTTATCCGAGGTCCACAACTTCATGTGTTACATTCGGAACAAGTCTTTCAATTGTTAGAGGTGCACCTGTTGGGATGATTATCTCAGACCTTAGGTTGTCTAATGGTAATGGT
>JBFJMG010000001.1:0-33640 GCA_041634015.1 Nitrosopumilaceae archaeon | reverse complement strand
CTGGAAATTTTTTTTATTCTTGTCTCTATGTTTCCGCGAATTGGTTTTACTTTCAGATCGGGGCGTTTTCTCAATATTTGCACGGCACGCCTCAGACTGCTAGTCCCAACGATTCCATTAGAGATGATCGAATCCAGATTTGAACCAGACTCAGAAATAATTACATCGTTTACCGCTTCTCGTTTTGGAACACATGCAAGTGTTAACCCTTCAGGTAAATCTGAAGGAACATCCTTTAGACTATGAACTGCAAAGTCGACTCGTTTTTCTGCGACTGCCCTGTCGACCTCTTTTTCAAAAATTCCTTTCTGATCAATTGTAAATAACGGTCGTGCATCAGTATCTCCTTTTGTTTTTATTGTTTTAATTTCAAATTTTGCATCTGGATTTTGTTTTTTCAACTCAGATATTACCCAATTTGTCTGCGCGAGAGATAGCTGACTACCCCTTGTTCCTATTAGATACTTCAATTCTTCACCGCTTTTAATCCAACTCGATAAGCCTCAATTGCTTTATTCAAATCTGCATTTTTGTGCGCATCTGATAAAAATACCACTTCAAACTGCGATGGAGCAACAAATACTCCATTTTTCAGTAGGGAAGATACAAGTTTTTGAAATCTCTTGGCATCTGATTTTTTTGAGCTAGAATAATCTGTCACTGGATTTTTAGTGAAAAAGATTTGAAACATTGATGCTGTAAAATTAATTTGATGATCAATTCTCATATCAGTTGCCAAATCATTAATTGCTTTTACAAGTAAAGTGGCATACCTTTCAAGTTTAGGATAAAGCCTTGATTTTAGTTTGTTAATTGTTTTGATTGAAGCAATTGATGCACTAACTGAGATTGGATTTCCAGCAAACGTGCTTGCTTGATATACCTTACCCATAGGAGCAAGTTGGTCCATAATTTCTCTCCGTCCACCTACTGCTGCAATAGTGAATCCATTTCCGAGTGCTTTTCCTAAAGTTGTAATGTCAGGCTTTATCTTGAAGTGTTGTTGTGCACCTCCCTGAGTTACGCGCAAGCCAGTAACAATTTCGTCAAAAATTAAGGGGATGTCATATTGTTTTGTAATTTTTCGTAAATCAAAAAGAAAGTTTTTTTCAGGAAGAATTAATCCCATGTTGGCAAGTATTGGTTCTACAATTACTCCAGCAATATCTTTGTTTTTTCTAATGACATTTTCTAATTCTTCGGAATTATTGTATTGTACAACTAATGTGTTTTTAGAAACTTCTTTTAATCCTCCTTCTGATACCGAAATTCCATAATGTGCAGAACCAGAGCCTGCCTTTACTAAAACAGAATCATGTGCTCCATGGTAGCAGCCTTCAAATTTTATAATTTTATTTTTTTTTGTGAATGCTCTTGCTAGTCTAATAGCAGTCATAGTTGCCTCAGAACCTGTGTTTACCAATCTAACTTTGTTAATTGATGGAAAATTTCTAATGATTAATTTTGATAGATCTATTTCTTGTTCTGTGGGTGTACAAAACAAAGTTCCTTTTTTTAGCTGATTTGATACTGCAGAGATAATTTCCCTTCTTCGGTGTCCTAAAAGTAAAGCTCCATAACCGTTACAAAAATCAAGATACTTTTTTTGATCTGTATCCCAGATTGTACTGCCTTGTGACTTTGTTACAAAAAATGGATAAGGCTCAAAATATCTTACAGGGCTATTTACCCCGGATGGGATTACCTTTTTTGCGATATCAAAAAGTTTTTTTGATCTGGACAATACAATTGAAGAATTTTTTGGTATTATTATTCCTAATATTATTTCCAGTCATGAAAAATTACCTAAAATTGATTCATGGGCGCCTATTTTTTCTGAAATTTTGGTCGGAACAAAAATGCAACAATTGCCGTACCGATAAATGGTGCCGTCCAGTATAACCACAAATTTTCAAAAACTCCTGAGAATAATGCAGGAGCAAGTGCACGTGCAGGATTCATGGATGCCCCAGAGATAAAAGAAAAAAAGAAAATATCCAAACCAACTATTCCGCCTATTGCAATACCACTTAGACCTCTCATGCCTCTGGTGTAAACAACTGTAAAAATTACGGCCATGAGTAACCCGCTAGCCAAAACTTCAACTGGGAAAATAAGTCCAAGTGAGAAATCATAGTTTGGAGTATTTACACCAAGATTTGCTTCTTGTCCGATAAATTGCAAGACGAATAATGAACCAAGAATTGCCCCAATTATTTCGGCAGCAAAATAATAAACAACTTGAATTTTTGATATATGGCCAGTAATATAATATCCAATCGTTACAGCCGGATTAAAATGTGCCAAGGATATTTTTCCAAAGGAATAAACTCCAATCATCAATGCGACAAACGGAGCAATAGCTGCAAACCCAACTCCAAGGTATCCATTTAATTGAGCATCATAAACTATAGATCCTGTTGCAAAGACTACTAAAAGAAAAGTACCAATCAATTCAACTGTAAAGATTTGGAGATTAGAATAAGTCATCATGTTACCTCTAAAGTTTTTATGAATTATTTTACTTTGTGCTATATTTTATCCAAATTTTTCTGGACGCAATACCCCAACATCATTGACATAAAGAATAATTGCATAGTCAGGAAAAAGCGTTCTTGTAATCTCTTCGACTATATCTTGGAGTTTGTCTTCTTTTAGAATTACTTCTATCTTTACATTTTTTTCATTTTTAAAGCCATGTCCACGAATTCCTTTTGCGCCATCTCCATCTACTTCAAAGGTAGTATAGCCAGATACCTTGTGCTTGTGCAAAAGATCTATTACATTTTTTTGTACTAGAATCTCACAAGTAATGGTAAGTAGTTTTACATTGAAAAGCTTCATCAGAAGATCTCCCGGATGTAATTCAATAAGTCTATCGATCCATCAACATTATGAACTAAAGATGAAATCATGAACATTATTGGTAATAATACTATTATGTTATAAGGAAACGTAATTCCTAATGCAGAAGTTATGTAAAGACTAGGCTTTGCTTGCGGTATTGCATGACGCAAGACAGCAGGTGCAGCAATAAATGATGCACTAGCAAGAAGCAATCCAAACATTACCGCACCACCCAAGCTTAATCCCAATGCTGTTGAAATTAAGACTCCAATTATTCCATTAAATGTCGGCATGATTATAGAAAAAGCAACTAGAAATGTTCCAACTTTTTTAATATCGTCTAATCTTTGGCCTGCAATTATGCCCATTTCAATTAAAAAGATCACAATGGCACCTGTGAAAAGGTCATCAAAGACTATCTTAATTGGCTCAAAGCCTTCCTCCCCTATGACATATCCAATCACTATACTTCCGATTAGAATGACAATGGCTTTTCCGGTTATGGAATCATGTAAAACTTGGGTAAGCTTTGTCCTTGCAGAGTCTTCCTCAAAACCCAATTCAGTATTTGTTTTTGGATCAAAGTCAATGTTTTTTGTAATTGCATGTTTTTTTGTTCGAATCTGTTTTGATACTGCCATGTTTGTTAAGAAAATTGCCAAGATGAAACTTACAGGTTCCAATACTGCTAAAATTGCTGCAAGATATCCTTCAGATTCTACACCCTGATTTTTTAAAAACGAAAGACCAACTGAAAACGTTACTGCGCCAACTGCCCCATATGTAGATGCTAAAGCATATGAATCAAAAATATTAAATTTTCCTAGTCTTCTTAGTATTTGATAATGGTTAAGTGTCATAAGAAGTGACAAACCAATTGCAACTAACATAGGAACAAGCATGCTTTCAAAGCCAGTGTTTCTCATTTCTAGTCCGCCATGAAGTCCAATTGCGGCAAGAAGATAGATGGGTAAGAATTCTGAAATTGCATCAGGCATTTTGAGATCTGATTTGATTCGCGCTGCAATAATACCTAAAAGAAAAAACAGTA
The DNA here is from genome assembly GCA_041634015.1 of Nitrosopumilaceae archaeon. Taxonomy (GTDB): domain Archaea; phylum Thermoproteota; class Nitrososphaeria; order Nitrososphaerales; family Nitrosopumilaceae; genus JBFJMG01. The sequence continues at coordinate 29,742 of JBFJMG010000001.1, read as the reverse complement.
CAATTGGTGTTAGAATATTTGCTTGAATTAATTCTATAATTCCCATTTTAACGACTCAAAAAATTTTAGAATACAGAAAAAAGGAAACGATTAATTCTAGATGAATCAGGAAAAGTATGTATTTCGTTTCCAAGTGTCATGATTTTTTTCAAAATATCCCAGTGATATAAACATAAAGTTTTGCATAGGTTGTTTCATATTAAAGAAATTACCTAAACAAAAAGATCAATAAGATAGGTAAAGCCAATACCAAGTGCTGCGCTGCCTGGAATGGTAATTACCCAAGCAAGTACAATTTGTCGCCCAACCTTCCACCTAACTGCAAATTTTCTCCTTGCTGCTCCTGAACCCATAATAGTGCCTGTAATTGCATGAGTTGTACTAGCAGGTATTCCAAATATTGCAAAAATCGCTAGCATTAAACCTCCACCCGTTTCTGCTGCAAAACCTTGATAGGGTCTTAGTCTGCTAACTTTAAGACCTAGAGTTTTAATGACTTTGTATCCACCAAAGAAGGTCCCGAGACCCATAGCTGCGGCGGCTGCAAAAATTACCCATAATGGCATCTCAAGTTCAGAAATAATTCCAGCTGAAAATAAAACAAGTACAATTATCCCCATAGTTTTTTGACCATCATTAGCACCATGTGTCAGGGCGAACCAAGCTGAGGAGATGATTTGTAATTTACCAAACGTTTTGTTCACTGGACCCGGTCTCTTTCTTGCAAAAATAGTAATGATTAATCCTGTTATCAGTAAACCAAAAATTATTCCACCTGTAGGTGCAATGACTATTCCAGCAAAAACCTTGGTCAATCCACCATAAACCAGTTTTTCAAATCCTAATCCAGCAATTCCTGCTCCCATAATCCCACCGATAAGAGAGTGGCTGTTTGAAATTGGCATTCCAAAAACAGTACACACAGTACTCCAAGTTATTGCGCCAGCCAAGCCTCCAACAATCATATAGACAGTAATATCATCAGGAGAAACTATTCCTTTTGCAATTGTTGTCGCCACTGCAACCCCAAAAACAAAAGGCCCTACAAAATTAGCTGCAGCAGATAATGTAACTGCCTGTAGAGGTTTTAAAACCCGTGTTCCAATCACCGTTGCAACAGAATTTGCAGAATCATTAAATCCATTAACAAAATCAAAGATTAGTGCTACAATTATTGCACCTATTGCTATCTCTATCATTAAACCAACCTAGGCATATTTTAAAACGATATCTTCTACGACATCGGCAACATCAACACATCTATCAGATGCCTGTTCTATGGCTTCATAGATATCTTTTAGTTTGATAATATCTATTGGCTCATGAGTTTGAAACAACTTTCCAAGCGCAGCTCGATATAGATCATCAATTGAGTGTTCAATATCACTTGTTGTTCTACAGTGATTGATTAAATCCTTATTACCTTTCATGTTTCCTAATTTTGAAATCATAAATTCGACTTCTTTAGTTGCTTTGGTAAGCTCTTTTGCTATTTGGAGCATGTACGGAGGAGCACTCGTTATTTCGTAACTATAAATTCGTCCCGAAACACCCTCTAGAAAATCAATTACATCGTCAATTTTGGAGGCTATTCTTTGAATATCTTCTCTATCTAAAGGAGTAATGAAGGTTTTATTTAATTCAGCAAAAACTGATCGTGTCAAATCATCCGCTTCTCTTTCAAGTCTTTTTATTGTTGTATGATGCTCTTTCACATTTTCAATATCTGAAAGAAAAATTACGAGTTCTCCAGACACCTCAACAGCTTTTTTTGATAGATTTTCTAAGATTGTTAGAATTTCCTTTTCGTTGGATTTTACCCATGATAACCATTGTCCCATAATTGGTTGCACGGAAGTTCGTAATTAAAGAATAACACACATACACTATACGCAACTATATAGCGACCTGTTTTTCAAAGTTTTAAAATCGAGACACATCTTTGACTTGAAATCTTTTACTAGGATCGTATTTTACAAATTTTGCTTGTTTTTTTACTAGATCCATTATGGTTTGATCTATTCTAAATTTTTTTATGGATTTTCTGAGTTTGGTTACAGAAATTTTTCTTTGTTTTGCTAAAATTTTTGCAAAGCCATCATCATCAGTAAAAATCATATCGGTCATAATTATAGCCGATAAATTTTTTTTTGATTTTTTAATTATGTTAGGTGTATTTTTAGAAATTTGTAAAATTCTACCTTTTCCTGGCTCTTTGTAACCGTGTAATAATAGTAGTCTACATTCTTTTGGCGATAACTTTACTTTGATGATAGATCGTGGATCATCCATGACAAAGATCCTTCGTAGATCTGAAGTTTTAATTACATTTGCCAGTGTTCTGTCTCCTCTAAAATGACCTGAGTTAATCATAGCAATATCGGATTTTGTCCCCTCACAAAGACAATCTGCAATAAAATTTCCAAAATTAGTGGTGCCTTTTCTTAAACTAAGTTCTGTGGCATCAAAAGAAATTCCTGCAGGAAATTTTTTAACAATTTCAGGTTTTTCAGGCGCAATTTTACGTAGTCGACTCTCCCATTTGTTGATTTTCTTGATAATTTTGGGTGATTCAGGAATTTGTTCAAAATCCTTTGAGTCAATTGTGATGAGATTATTCTTTAGATTGTTTACAAGCCTCTTAATTTTGCGCCGATTATCCCTTGATGTTTGTAATATTGGATAAAGTCTTACAACCCTTCCATTTGATTGGCTTTTGATCAGAATCGAGTTTGATGCTTTGGATTTAGAAGAAACAAGGTTATTGTGATCATGACCCCCAAAAATATAAGAAAAACCATGCCAATTAACACTTAGCCATTTTACAAGTTTTTCATCCTCGTAATTGCTCATATGAGAAAGAACTACTAGATTAATTACATATGGATAATTTTGTTTAAGAAATTTTATTTTCTTTTTTAACGAATCAGTAACATCTAATTTTGAAAATCCATTTTCTGTTGCTGCTCGTTGAGTAGAAGCACCAGCAATTCCCACCAAAGCTAAAACTGGTTTACTTTTGGGCCACAAAACATGTGAGGGAGATTTTACAGGAAAATTTTTTGGGGTTTGAAGGTTGGTTAGAATGATTTTGAAGTTAGCTTCTTTGAGCCTTTTTTTTAAAATTGCAAGTCCACCATCAAAGTCATGATTTCCGAGTGTAATGTAATCAAAACCACAAGCATTTAGAATCTCAACCATTTGTTTTCCATCAAAAAACTTACTCATGTATGATGGAAATAAAAAATCCCCGCTATGTAGTACTAGGGTTTTAGAATTACCAACATTTTTTTTTACTTTGTCAATTAAGGTGCCAATTCTTGCAAATCCCGGAAGCTCAAGTTTATCCCCCACCTTTATCTCCTGAATAAAATAAGTGTCAGTTAAATGAATGAGAAAAGCCTGAGTTTGATTTTTTAATTTAATTTCCATGGGAGAAATTTTTTTTTAGTTCCTAAAAGGATTCCTTTAGTTAAGAACAAGTATTTCTGAGGCTAGATTCTGAAGATTTTTGATTCTTTTTTCCTTGATTCCAGTCTTTTTGGCAAGTTGTTTTTCAGTGTAATTTAGGATTTTTTGTGCAATCATGATATTACTTTTAAAAAATGCATCAAGTTCCCTTCGACTCAAATTTAAAATGGTAATAGGATATAGTTTGTTTTTTTCAATTAATACCTCTAGACTTTTACCTGGAGGGTAATGCCAAGAAAGAATGTTTTGACCAACACAGTTTGCATATTTTTTAGCATCAGTTGAAACTTTGGTGTTACATGCAAGGACTTCTCTATCAAAAAAAGGTGCAGTATCTAAAAATCGTGCGTGTGTGTATAGGGATTCTTTAAGTCCGGTGTAATACCCTCGCTTTGAATGATATTTGCATTCAACCATGTATTTTTTATTGTGAGATGTTGCAATTACATCAATTTCATGTCTGGCACATTTTCCTGGAATTTTACCACGTAGTTTTGTAAGCTCAAAATCATAATGCTCTAAAATTTCTGCAACATAATTTTCAAATGCAAAACCTGCTGGCCCCATTTGCATAATTGCCTCTTTTAGTCTGTATCTTTGTTTGATTGCTCTAGTTCCTTTTTCTTGGCTTAACGCATGTAAAACTAGTTTGTAAATATCTCCTGTATCCAGTCCTCGGTGGATTTGGCCTCGAATTTTTTTGATGATTCTGTTTGCAGTTTCCCGGCTTGCACCAGCGCGTCTGCACGTACTGTAAATTTTATGAGGGTTGAAAACAACTTTGCTTCCATCGGATTTTTTTATGATAATTTTTTGAGTTATGAATGATTAATTTTAGCAGAGAAATTAATCTGTTGTGCGACTAAATTTTGTGAATCAACTTTGTAACATTTTGGCTAAATCATTAAATTGAATAAAAATTGTCAAATAACAAAGGGGAAAAATGAATAATTTTGGCTAAAATTGCAGTAATTGTAGGCTCAGTAAGAATCGATAGGCAAGGAATCAAAGTTGCAACGTGGATAAAACAAAAATTAGAAGAGCGTAATCATGAGGTTTTTTTTATTGACCCCAAGGAATTGGATCTTCCTTTACTTGATAGCATGTACAAAGAAATGAAAAATCCTTCCGAAAAATTAAAAAAACTTCAATCAATGATAAAGGATGCAGATGGATACATTCCTGTAACACCAGAATATAATCACAGTACTTCTTCTGCCATGAAAAACACATTGGATATTTTTTTGGAAGAGTACTTTTTCAAACCTTCGGCAATAGTTTCTTATTCAGTTGGGGGTTTTGGCGGAGTAAATGCTGCACAACAACTTCGGTTAATTTTTGCAGAGCTGGGCGCTCCATCAATTTCTTCATCATTTCAAATTTCAAAAGTAAAGGATGTTTTTGATGAAAATGGATCACTACTTGACAAAAATTACGACCGGAGGGTAGCTAGATTTCTAGATGAGTTTGAGTGGTACATTGCTGCTTTTAAAAATCAAAGGAGTAAAGGAACGCCTTACTAAATTACAATCAACTTAGTATCAGAATTATTTAGTTTTAGAATTAAAAGCGCGTAATAATGCATGGCTAAAACTGCTCAGCGTACACTTTAAATGAAATTGATCTGATTCGATTTTACACTTGTCACATGTAAAATTTGTAGGTTGACCACAGATATCACACTCCTGTGAAACTTTCATCTCCAATCCACATTTTTTGCACGAATCAGTCCTCATATTTTTTTAATTGATTTAATCTCATTTAAAACGTATGAAAATTAGATCCAACTAATTAGCTGTTTCTAAATTTTCTTTACTCATAGAATATAAGAGTAAAATGAAGATTTTACTTGAAAATAGCTTCTGCTTAAGTATCAAATTTGCGTAATAAAATTAGAAATGAAATTTCAAAAAATACATTGCGAGTGTGGGATGTGCGAGCATGGTCCAGAAAGGGAATGCATAAAAAATGAATGCACGTGCTGTTTTAATTTTCATGTTAGGTCTGGTGCCTGTTAGGTAAACTGATCATTGTTACTGATTATTGATACTGATTTTTCCTTCTCGTTCCTTAAGTATAATTTTTGATTCGAGTCTAATAATGACTCAAACAAACAAACAAAAATTTTTGCTACTTGCAATTCCAATAATTGCAGCAATTGCCTTAGTCCCAATTGTCACAGGAGATGTCTTTGCACAAGACTCATCTGTTGCAAGTTCGGACAGAGTCAAACTTTCAGCAAGTCAAACAACTGATGCTAGAATTTCAATTGCAAATTCTGATTTGGCAAGAGATCATGCTGTAGTTGAGCCCCAAGAAAGAAGAGCTGAGTTACAGTTCAAGGGTAAAACCAACGGATGGGCAGTTATAGGAGGCCAAGCATATACCTCTGGAATTAACATGACAGATGGTCATGCGATTCATGCAGGTAATGGAATTTGGAAAGTAAGCACTGATGCCAAAATTTCTGCAGCAGACAGAGAGGCTAAACTAGAATTGAAGGGAACCGCCGCTCATGGTAAACTTCGGTTACATGGAACTGGCACATTAGATGGTTCTGACGAGCAATTTCGAATAATTCTAAGAGGTCACTTTGCTCCAATTCATAATACCGATGGAGACTTTGTTGTCGCATTTTCTATGGCAAAAATTTACAACTTGCAAACGGGAGCTAAAATACCCCTGATTCAGCAAGGAATAGTCCATGTGAAAGCAGTAGATTCAACAACGGATGACTATGAAAAATTCGTCAATTCCTTCGATGTGGCCCGATAAAGCCCATCAATTTTTTATTTTAGTATAAAAGGGATTTTACAATTATCACACTGGGACAAACCAAACTCATCTTTATGAATTATTTTGATGTAATTTACATGTGACAAAATACGCCACCCTCATAAAGCATTGCAGGTGTTGTGGAGCTCCAACTGAGACATATCAATTCTGTTCACTAAAATGCGCTGAAAAATTATACTTTGCAAAATAATTTTATTTTTTAATTCCAAAAATGATTCTCTTTTATGTGTCGCTCTAGGCTCTGTATATGAATGGTCTCGCAGCAGTACTTGCATTCATAAAATTTTGGCATAAGTAAAGTATGCCTATCTAGTAATAAAATGGTCCCAAATTGTACCGTTTTTGATAATTTTATCACCCCTTATATTGAAAATTACGATGAGGCAATATGAATTGGCAAGAAGAATTACAATCATGCTAGATGATGACCTAGCAAAAAAACTAAGACAATTGCAGGCAAAAGAAATCAACGAAAAGATGGAAAACATAAGTTTTTCTGAGGTCTTAAACAAAGCCGTCAAAGTTGGTCTTAGAAACATGAAAAAATAGGAGGTGATAATGAACATGGCAGAAGCAGAAAAAGAACCTCCAATGAAAATACTAATTGTTGACAAAATGTCAGCACTTATCACTGCAGCATTTGGTTTAGTTGCAGCATTGGCTTGGAACGAAGCGATAAAAGCAATCTTCAAGGAGATATTTGGTACAGCAGAAGCAATCTTACCTATGGTGATTTATGCAGTAGTAGTTACAATTGCAGCAGTAATTTTGACTATAATTGTGGCAAGATCTCTATCGAAAATGAAGTCAAAATTGTAATAGACAAAAATCCAACCAAAAAAATTTTTTTTTCTTTATTTTTTAAAAAACCGCACAAATTAATTTGGTCCATTGAGAAATTAAACCAGTTAAGGGCGGAATCCTCAAGACAATGACTCTTTTTACCCAATTTCTTATCTTAGATCTGGTCGGTACGAGTAAAGACTAACGGTGGGTAAGTCTGAAGTTTCCGTCTTAACATACAAATGGTTTACAACTATTGCATCATAAAGGCACTGGAAATTATCACACGAGGTACAAAATTAATTACTCAAATTTTTTCAAAGAATTTACCAGTTCTTCTACTCTAACGGGTTTTCTTATACATCCTTTGATACCTTTTTTTTCATACTCTCTGATTTTTGCATCGCTGATACTTGATGCTGTAAAGATTAGGATGTTTTGTTTTTCTAATTCCTCTTCTGATAGGCTCTCAATTACATCTTCGCCTGAAAATTGAGGCATCGCCATATCCAAGAGGATAACATCAGAATTATCCTTTCTTATTAGTTCTAAACCTTTTTTTCCTTCGTTGCAAATCGTAATTTTATGACCCTTTGCAGTTAGAATTCTATCTAGTAACTCAGTAATGTCCCTATTATCATCAATACATAATATATTCATCTGATGTTTTAGTCACAAATAGTAAAATAAAAACTAAGAGAATTTCCGTCCTCATCAAATCCTATTTTTCCACCCATTCCCTCAACTAATCCTTTAGAAATTTTTAAACCAAAGGGTGGATCAAAATGGCTTGTTCCATGAACAGAGAAAAAATCACCACCTTCTTTCAAGAGCATCTGTTGAATTTCGAGGTTAGGACGATATCCAGTAAATCGAATTCTGAACTCAAACTGAGGTTCTTTTGCTTTAACATTTAGTTCGATTTTCCCATTTTTATCAGGAAGTAAAGCAATAACAAAATCTAATAAATTTGTTAGAATTTGTTCAATTCGCCTCTTGTCTCCATAAATGAATTTTGGATGATCTTGGTTAATTGTCAAGATTATTTTTTTATCGGTGAGTGTTAGTTTGAAATAACTAGACAAGCTAGAAAAAACATCATTCATTTTAAAACTGTGTTTTTCATAAATCATCTGTCCCTTTGAGAGTTTTTCAGAATCAATCAAATTCTCAATAGTGTTATCCAGTTTTCCTGCATTATAGCTAATGACTTTAATTGCCCGGAGCTGCGCTGGTGTAAGATTTCCCATTATAGAGAAATCTTGTAGTACGTCAGCCCATCCCATGATAGGTGTAAGCGGGTTTTTAAGATGATCAGCCACCTCTGAAAAGGACTGTAATTTATTTTCGTGAAATTTCTGCAATTTCGTTATTATCCATTTTAGCTATTTATTCAAAGGGGACAGTATACCAGAAATGATAATTGATACGAGACGAAATTTTCCTAAAATCACTAGTTAATTAAAGGTTAAATGAGTCTACTTTTTATTTTTAAGGAGGTTTTGTAACAAGATGACTTTTTGTTGCTCTTCTTTTAGGCTATGAGTAGTGGACTCTTCTAATAAAATTACTTTTTGTTGTTCTTCTTTTAGGTTATGTGAAGTCGTTTGCACAAAAAAGTTCATACAATCATTACATTTGTGTTCCCAGTTGTCAGTCTTCTCATTAAGTTCTAAGGAACAGTTTTTTGAACCGCACTTGCTACAGGTTAGCCTATTTCCAATCCCAAGAACCTCGACTTCGGGATTTTTTCCAACTCTGGGATTAAAAATTATCATTTGAACCAGACTCTTGAACAACTTTACTTTTCTTCCTTCTTCGGATATGGTCCCACTGACATCTAGTAATTTCAAGTCCTGTAATTTTTTAATCCACCTATAGGTTTTAGTTAAAGGCAAATCACATGCCTCACTTATTTGGGAAACAGATTTCTCCGAATGGCTGGTCTCTTCAAGAATTTTCCGTGCACTTTCACTTGACATTATTCGTAAGATCTTTTTGCTTGTTAAAACATCGAGTTTTTTGGACTTCATTATTTTATTTATTCTATAGGGTGTGTATTAAAAATTGATGAGCAGGTCTCCTTTTTTGTGAAATTTAATACTAGAAATTAAAATGGTTTATTGACTTCGCGTGTAAAGACATAGCTTGCCAAACCCACCATAATCACAACAAAACCAGCAATTACTGCTATGCTAAATGCGGCTGAAACCCCCTCGGTGACTCCAGTCATCAACCCCCGAGTTAACAGAATTGTATATGTAACCGGATTAAGCTGAGCAGCAAAGGCTAGCCAATCTGGTAACAACTCCAATGGAAACAGGGCTGGACTAAGCATAAAAAGTGGCATTCCAAGAAAATTAATAATTCCCCAAAAGGTTTCCTGGGATTTTGCCGTTGCTGCGACTGTTACACTTATTCCAGAGAAGCCAAGTGAAAACAATATCACAATTGCCATTATAGGAAATATCATTAGCAAGTTCTCAAAGCGTACACCAATAGCAAGTGCAATTCCAACAATCAAACTTGCCTGCATTGCTGCAATAAGGGAAATTGCAAGCATCTTTCCTAGTGCTATAGATGATCTTGAAATTGGCGAAGTCAATGCCTTGTTCATAAAGCCATAACGCCTATCCCACAGCGTATTAACACCGCCAAAAATGCTTGTAAAAATAGCAGTAAGAATTATCACTCCCGGAGTCATAAATTCGATGTACTGGCCTTCAAAGCCAACTGCTTGAATTAGTGACTGTGTTCCAGCAAAAGTGTTTCCAATTACGATAATCCAAACTGCAGGCTGAATTAATCTAATTAGAACCCCGCTACGAGATTTTTTGTATCTTTTTATTTCTCTCCAAAAAATTGTATAAGTATCATATAACATTAGACCCGTAACCTCTTCATTTTTGCATGCTCTAGTTTCCGATTATAAGAACCTCCATCATCACGAAGATCACGGCCGGTAAAAGAAATGAATACATCATCCAAACTTGGTTTTGATAATGAGATCGTATTGATTTTGATATTCATCTTTGCAGAAATTTGAAAGATATATGGAATAAGTTGTGAGCCATTAAAGGTAAAAATAGTTGTTTTCTCATCCGAATCTGTAATTTTTTTAACCAAGGAATTTTCATTCAATTGAGAAATGAGTTCTTGTTTTTCTAACCCATCTGAAAAAGTCAGAGATACTATCTCATCGCCTAATGCCTGTTTTAATGTCTTGGGAGAATCTATTGTCTGAATTTTTCCATAGTCTATTATTCCAACTCTATTGCATAGTTTGTCCGCTTCTTCCATGTAATGAGTTGAGAGAAAGATTGAAAGTTTGAATTCGGTATGTATTTTTTTTATATATTCCCATATCTTTCTACGTGTCTGAATATCTAATCCTACGGTTGGTTCATCTAAAAACAAGACCTTTGGCATATGTAAGAGGCCACCTGCAATATCTAGTCGCTTTCTCATTCCTCCAGAATAACTTACCACCGGATCATGTTGTTTTTCGGAAAGCTCGATTAGATTCAATATATCATCAATTCGGGAATTTATTTCATTTTTTGGTATGTGATTTAGCCGTGCTTGTAGTAACAAATTTTCACGTCCTGTCAGGTATTCATCAACTGCCGTCTCTTGTTGAACAAAACCAATATTTTTTCGAACATTTTTTGCCTGAGTCATTACATCAAAACCTGCAACCAAGGCTTGTCCAGAGGTAGGTTTGAGTAAAGTCGTAAGAATCATCATTGTTGTGCTTTTTCCAGCCCCGTTTGGGCCCAAGAATCCAAAGATTTCGCCTTCCTGTACCTGAAAAGATATGTCATTAACGGCTGTAACTTTTCCAAATACTTTTCTCAATGATTTTGTCTCAATGGAATACAATAATGAAATCCATTTTAGCAATTATAAATACTCTAGAATTTTTTTGGGTAATATTTACGAGTAATAACAACTAAATAATTATTAAAAAATTTTTAACCTGTTCAATTTGCACAACACATTGCATATAGTAAGACAATTCTTTTAAAATTTATGAAACTAAATGTGCTTGTTGCCGAAGATAATAATGCCATCTCTGATCTTTATTCAAATTTATTACAAAAGAGAGGACATAAAGTAACCATCACAAAAAACGGTAGGGAGTGTTTGGATTTATTTCGTGCCAATATAGAAGAAAAAATCTCATCGCCATTTGATGTAATTATAGTAGACTTTATGATGCCTGAAGTAAATGGGGCAGAACTTGCAAAAGAAATTATCAAAATTCAACCAAACCAAAGAATTGTTTTTGCCACAGCTTATAGCCCGGATCTCATCAAAGAACTAATTCCAGCAAAGTTTGAGCTCGAAATACTTCAAAAACCAATGACTTATTCCTCCTTGATAAACATCGTTGAGAGAAAACCCACCCCAGTGCAAGAAGTTTCATAAATCATGAATATTTTAATTGCCGAAGATGATGAAAAAATCTCACAGGCATATACATCCATACTAAAGAAACGAGGACACAGACTAAATCTAACTCGTAATGGCCTGCAATGTCTAAACCAGTATAGGAGAGAATTAAAATACGAAAATTTGCAGCCTGTTTCAAAATATGAACTTGTAATTGTTGATCATGCGATGCCAATAAAAGATGGTGCCACTCTTGCAAATGAGATTCTTGAGATAAATCCAGACCAACGAATTGTGTATGTTTCTGCTTATGGAAAAGAACTTCTAAAAAAGATAAATCTACAATCTGGAGTGGAATTTATGCCAAAGCCCTTTACACTAAAGGCATTGTTACATTTGGTCGAAGGATAAACAATGATATCTTAAATTGTTTAATTCTTATAAAATACAGTTCTATTTGGTCCAATTGGCGGAGTATCTAGATCCCCCAATGTATCCCATTCAGTTAATCCACTTTTTTTGAGTTTTTGTGAAATTGTCTCTGAATGATTTCCTTCCAAAGCAATTATTAGTTTACTTAAAGAGATTGGTTTTTCAATCAGCTGTAGATCCCCACAATCTTTTGGAAATTCCCGGAGTAGATCCTTGCTATAGGCAGTCACTATAATTATTCTTTGAGCAGGATTTAGTTTCTTTATCTCTTGGGAAACGCGAATACCATCAAGTTTAGGCATTGAAAAATCAATTAATAAAACATCATAGGGGCTAGGCCTTGACTTCCAAGACGAAGTGTTTTTGAATTCTTTTTTGTATCTTTCAAGACACTCAAAACCATCGTGAGTAATTTCTACATCATATCCCTTCATATCAAGAAGTTTCTCAAAAACATCAGCACTTCTAAAATCATCCTCTGCAACAAGAATTCGCATCAAAAAGAAGCAAACGACCTAACGTTAGTATGCCTGTTTGTTGAATCTAAACAAACAGGAATTTAAAGAATTTTACGCGTGCAATCACTTATTGAAAATTCTTCATATTGATGATAATGAGAGTATCACTACGGTTTTTTCCAAAATTCTTACTCTTAGAAATCATGAATATATTCCAATTAACGAAAGTCGGAAGGGTCTGCAAGTTTTACTAGATGAAGAATTTGACGCTGTTTTTTTGGATCTTTCCATGCCTGGATTTAGCGGCTTTGAGGTTTTAGAAGAGCTGCAAAAGCAAGGAAAATCTAGAGACAATATTACCGTAATGACTGCAGCAACACTAGCAGAAAAAGAAAAATCAAAATTAAAAGAATATGGAATAAAATCTATTCTTTTCAAACCAATAAAACTCACAAAACTTCTGGAACAAATTGAACAATTCAAACCAAAAGAAAAATCAATTACGGTGAAATAAAAAATGTCTTTAATTGAATCTAAATTAAAAAAACAAAGTAGTTCGCTAAAAACAGTCTTGATAGTAGATGATGAGGAGCAAGTTCTCAGCGTTACCTCACAAATAATTGCAAAATTAGGCTACACAGTTAGTACTGCAAGAGATGGTTTTGAAGCCATATCAAAGTATTCTGAAATTCATCCCGATTTGGTACTAATGGATATCAACATGCCTGGAATCGATGGCACAGAGACCTTTTTTAGATTAAGAGAAATCAATCCTAAAGCCAATATCGTTTTAATGTCAGCTTTTGGATTAATCCCTTCTGTAAAGGACGCCTTCAAATATGGTCTAAAGGATTTCGCGGAAAAACCACTGCAACTAGGGTCACTTAAAACATTCCTAGATAAATACACCTAAGTCATAATGATTTAGGATGAGCAAACAATTGCTAGGCAAGAAAAGCAATCCATGGCTTGCATTAGTTATTTCAGTGTCAATTACCTTCTTTGTCTTTTTTGTGTTTAATAATTATCTGAATGAATTTCTGAATGTAAAATTTCAAAATGAATCTGAGGAAATAGCAAAAAGAATCAATGAAAGATTGTTGGAATACGAACAGGTTTTGAGAGGAGCTCAAGGTTTGTTTGCTGCATCTATTCAAGTGGATCGTGATGAGTGGCATCTATACATTATGTCTCAGAAAATTTCAGAACGATTTCCTGGCATCCAGGCAATAGGATTCTCAAAAGTAATAGGCAATACCGTTGATCTTAAAATACACGAGGATAACATACGTCAAGAAGGTTTTGAGGATTATAGTGTTCATCCTCAAGGAATTAGAGATGTTTATCATTCTATTATCTATGTAGAACCTTTTGATCAACGCAACCAGCAAGCATTCGGTTTAGATATGTCATTTGAAGAAAATCGAAAAAGCGCCATGGAATCAGCTCGAGATACAGGTGAGCCAGCAATCACAAGGAAGATTACCTTGGTGCAAGAAATCACCTCAGATGTCCAAGCCGGTTTCCTGATGATGCTGCCTGTTTACAAGAATGATTTGCCTCACGATTCATTGCAAGAAAAAAGAGAGAATTTGGATGGCTATGTGTATGCTGCATTTAGAATGAACGATTTCATGTCGGGGATATTAGGAGATACAACAAGTGATGTTAATTTTCAAATTTATGACAGTAATGTAAACGAAGAAAATCTTATGTACGATTATGGATCTGCAAACGAAATTAGTTCGGGAGTTTTAACTCCAAAGATTTTAGATGAAGGAATTATTTCATTAGGAGATAAGAGTTGGGTTGTTAAATACGAGGCATTGGAGACGTTGTCTCGCGGGGCTGAGGCAATAGTCCCATATGTGATTTTAATTGCGGGTCTCTCTATGAGTGGTTTTGTTTTCTATACCTTTAATTCTTTTAACTCGGCTGCCATGAGAATTGAAAAACTTGTTCGCGCAACTGAACAAATTTCACGAGGAGAGGATTTCAAGATCGACGCAGATTTGAAGAATCCAAGACACGAGACTAGCGTTTTGGCTAATGCCTTTACGGAAATGCAAAAAAATCTAAAAGTAAAAAATCAGCAAATTTTGGAGAATTTTAACCAACTAACAAAAAGCAATGAACGTCTTGAAAATTTCAAAACAGCACTTGATGCTCATGCGATTGTTTCAATGACAGATCTAGATGGAAATATCACCTATGTCAATGATCAGTTTTGCAAAATATCAAAATATGACAGAAATGAGTTAATTGGGAAAGACCATCGTGTTTTGAAGAGTGGTTACCATAATCAAAAATTTTACAAAGAAATGTGGGATACAATTACCTCTGGCAAAATTTGGAATGGGTTATTGAAAAATAAAGCCAAGGATGGAACTTTTTATTGGGTATGGAGTACAATTGCCCCGCTATTAGACGAGAATGGTAATATCGATTCTTACATTGCAATTAGAACAGATATTACAAAACAAAAAGAAGACGAGCAAACAATTCAAAATCAGATTAAACAGATGGAGATAGTCAATAAAAGTAAAGAGGAATTTACTGCGATGATATCTCATGAATTAAAGACCCCGATCACCCCGATCGTTTTGTGGACTGACGCACTAAGAGAACCAGGTATGTTAGGAGAATTAAATCCCGAACAATTAGATGCAGTAGAGAAGATAAGTGCCTGTGCAGATCAGCTACAAACTTTGGTTACAGACATGTTTGATGTATACAAATTGGATCTAAAAAAACTAACCTTTTCTTACGACGAGATAGTTGTTAGGAAAATGCTAGAGGAGGTCACACAAACTTCAAGAAAGTTAATCGGGACAAAGGGTATCACTCTTCAAAATTATGTCAAGGATGATTTTGTTATAATAAGTGATAAACGTAGAGTGATACAAGTTCTCAGAAATCTAATCAATAATGCGATTGATTTTGTACCTGCTAAAACAGGAAAAATCGAGATTAACTGTATTGATAGAGGAGAGTTTCTAGAATTTTCTGTAATTGATAATGGGAAAGGAATTTCAAAGGAAGAGCAACAGAATCTCTTTAAAAAATTCTACCAAACAGATACCACGTACACAAGAGAGCATGGAGGTTCGGGCTTGGGTTTGACGATTTGCAAAGGAATTGTTGAGGGATTGGGAGGCAAAATTTGGGTAGAAAGTGATATTGGAAAAGGCGCTAAATTTTTCTTTACGCTTCCCAAGAAAAAAGAGGCACCGCAGCAAGTACAAGATTAAGATCTTTGAGAAAAAAATTTAAAACCAAAATTTAATTTTTTTTTATGAAAGGGCTTTGTCACGTTTGCCACAGCTCAAATGTGGAAATATCCATAATTGATGGTCAAAACAAGTGTCAGAGATGTCTTGAAAAAAAATAAATCAATTTGGAATTACTTGGGTTATTTTTTCCCTTATTTCTTTTCCATGAATCTCAATTATTTCTTTTAGTTCCAATATTTCCTCCCCTTCTGGCCAACGACCCATGTTATCATAAAACGTATGTTGGGCATGGCATTCTAATCTACCAATATACCAGCCATATGCGAAATTGTACGAGTTATCAAATTTCCAAATTTTTTGCATTTGTGGCAAGATTTCATCTAACAAGGTAGGAATTCCTTTGATTTGTTCAGCAATGTTTTGGTCAATAATATCGTGGACCTCAGGATCAAAAGACATTAGGTATCATTGGTTTTGAAATTCTAGTCTAAGTTTTTGTATTGGTCTTTTGTAACTCGTAAAATTAATTTTTCGCCTACTCCCCAAACTTCGGTTTTTGAGAGAATTTTTGAATGCATTATCCCATCTGAAACTTCAATTGACTCTAATTCGTTTGTATCAGGATTGCGATGCAGACGTTTGATCTTGCCAACTTTGTGCCCGTCAATATCTACCACAGGTATTCCAACCCTTATCGGTGGAGTGCTAAGCAAGAGTGTTTCATCTGTGAATCTATCAATGTAGCTCTCGGGTAAAAAATAGTCCTTGTGAAATCCGTGATGAATTGTAACACCAGATACCGTTAGAGTTTCAGGATTAATATGAACATGTTTAACCTTACCATAATGAATTCCTTCCCTGTCTACTACATGTTTTCCTGAAAAGGAATCGGCAGTAACTAGGTTAGAGGGCATTCCTTCAAGTCTGGTAGACATGAGAATGGTTTGTAGGATTTGCTTATCACATCAAATATCAGAATTTTCTATCAATGGGGTTAAATTCATTGACTTAAAATTGGTTTTGTGCATAAAAACCAAAACGCGTTTAGGGCCATTCTAATCACCCGGGGAAGAAAAACCGGAAAACCCCATTCTGTTTCATTAAGAGCCGTGGTCTATGAAGAAAAAATTTTCTTTTCGCGACATAGGCCAGATAGCGATTGGTTCCAAAATGCTCTTGTAAATTCCACAGTCGAGATAAAATACGATAATAAAACCATTAGCGGTGAGGCATCACAAGTTTTAGATGAAAATCTTGCAAAAAAAATTTCCTACCTAAAATATCCAGGAGAAAAACGTGCAGAGGAAAAACGAGTTGTACTACAAGTTATACCAAATGAACAATAGTACTTACTCCCCTTTTGTCCTTTTCTTGACCATTCTCGGTTTCAATCACGGTCACAGTAAAGGAGATAACATCCCGCTGTTTGCATTTTGCGGCATTTAATTTTAGATGTAGGTCCATCATGTCATATTCATCCGTGGGCAGATTCTCTTCTTCAATAAACGCACCGCAGCTAGATTCTACTCTAAACCTATCATCTTTAAAATGAAACCCTAGTTTGGTTTTGCGTCCTTTTCGTCCCACGGCTTTAACATTAACATCTATTATTCCAGGTTTTGCCATTGTGTATGCAGATCTTTGCTCAACAAAGACTCCGATTTGAAATGGCTTACCCGCGGTAGATTCGGCCATTTTTTGAATGCCATCATTCATTATGACATCGACGGCCTTAATTGATTGGGCAACTTTGGCAAGCCATTCGTTTGTTCTCTTGATGGTTGCAGCAATTTCGTCTCTTCTCTTTTTGTCTTCTGCTGGTGGAAGTTTGTAGTAATCCACCCAGGCCAGATAGTCACTTGAAATGTCTTCGATAAAATTCATACAGGTCACCTTGTAATCATGAACGTTGTTAGTCCTTTCTGATTCTTCTCCCGTTCTAAGGCCATCATAATCCATTGGTAGTGCCATCAATACTATGAGATTTCCCCATGTAAAAAAACCAACTCAAATTAACGAATATAACACAAATGCCACAATTTGTTATTGTGAGTTTTGAGCAGATTACCAAGGAACTTCAGAGTCAATTACAGAGAAATTTGCCCCAAATCCGTTTTATTTTAAAAAAAAATCCAGCCATGGCCTATACCAAAATTACCGAAATTGGAAAAAGTGTTGGCAAAAAATACAATCTTAAACTAATTGTGAATTTTCCCCAGGAGGGAAAAATTGAAAATTTTGAAATGTATGGAAAACAAGATCTCAGTATCATTATTGATCAAACAAAAACCAACTTTCCAATAAGTAGAGAAAAAGTCAAAGAAAAAGCAAGAGAACTATTTGATGGTGCGGATATCAAGGACGCATACATGTATGAAGGAAAGGAGGGCGTCAAAGTGTATTTTGAAAAAGGACGAATTGATATTTTGCCCCACTCGCTTCATGTATGGTGTGAGTTTTCAGATTCAGTGACTCAATACTGTAATTGGTTATTCAAAAATGTCTATCAAATCTAGTTTGAATCAATATGATCTAAAATTTCTTCTGCCCGTTTATTGTCAGGCTCCACACTTTGTACTAAATCACAGCATTCTTTGACTTTATCGAATTCCTTCAAAAATAAATGAATTTCAGCTTTGAGCAAAAGGGCCTCAACATCATTTTTTCTCAAAGCTAAAACTCTATCAAAATAATAAAGAGCAATTTTTGCATCCTCTAAAATATAGTAAATGCTCCCCATGATAAACAAAAAATCAGGATCATTTTGGTACTTTTTTTCGATGCTTTCTCCAAATTCAATGGCTTCTTTATAATCGCCTTTTTGAATCATTTTTCGTAGTTTTCTTTTTGGAAAACTAATAAAATCTACCAATTAAACATCCTTCATTTGATATTGTTGTTTGTATTTTGACAAACCAAAAAACTTTCTCAACACAACCTAAACCAAACTAAACTGATGCCAGAACGATAATTCCATTTTGAATAAGCCATTGAATTCCTTGAACAAAGTCATTATCTGAGATTAAGTTATCTGCCCACCATCCAGCATTGGTCTTTATCCAATTTGGAATTTCATTGTTTTCACTTCCTGTGCCTTGTTGCGTTGGAGGAATCACGATAACCTTTTCGTCGATTAAATATTTGATACCGCCCACAAATGAAATGTCATCAATCTGATCTGTTGCCCACCATCCGGCGTTACTCTTTATCCAAGAAGGGATGTTTAGTTCCTTTGTGATTATTGGACTAGTATCTGCTTTTTTAATCGGAATATCAATTATCAAATAGTCTAGTTGTTGTGGCGGAGGAGTTATTGTCTCGTGACTAAGGCCATAAATCCAGATTACATACTTGGCGATTCCAGGAGAATCCTCAACCAAAGTCATAAGACGTACTTGGCCAGAAGGAGAGTAAAGAAAAAGCCGTCCTTCGTCTTGTGCTTGGGACCTTATTGGAGTTAGACCATCATCTACTACCAAAATATCGTATTGGACTTGGTTTAAGAATTCAGTATCATCGTATTTACTAAGAAAACTGATAAACCATTCTATCTCACAGCCCACTTTTGGTTCAGACGGACCATATTTGGCGTTTATTTGATATTTGAATTCTTTAGTGGGTTTTTTAACGTCAACTAACTGATATTTTTCAGGACATCCTTTTGCCTTTTGAGCTATTGAAGATGAAACGATTCCCTTAAAGGGATTTTCTTTTACGTTTTCTTTGTAGTCCAGTAATTCAAAAACATATTCGGGTGGAGGTATCCCTTCGGAAACGTGAGTCACAGTTCTTGCTTTAACTGGAAAAGGAAAATTATCAACTACCCAAACGTTGCTTCTATACCCACCTGTTTTCCAAGAAATTCTTACCGAGTCTTCAAAAGTTCCGGCTTGAGTACCAATCGTTTCAATTGCAAATGGAACAACTTGTTCACCGCCTATATTTCCAATCTTTCCCCAAGATGGGGCCTTGAATGATTTTGGGCCTTCTCCTCCATCGCCCCCATAAGAAGTAGCAAAGGCAGAAAGCCAAACAACAGAGGTCTTAAATGCACCACGATAAGATGCTAGTTCCAAAGTCCCACCAGTTGGTTCCGGCGCAACTTTTCCAAGAGTCATCTCTCCTGTAACTATTTTATTTCCATCATAAACTACGACTTTTGCCAACCAAGGATTTTCCGTCCCGACTACGGTATCCCCTTCAATCCAAATATCCATCCGAAATTTTGCACATTCTTTGTAATCGACGTGACATAAACTATAAGAAAAGAAATCTCCTTTTTTTAGACCTTCTCCAACGTACCAAGTCCCCTCTTTATTTACACCGCCTGATTGGAATTGTGCAGATGCGAGGGGCGTAAGAGAAATAACAAAAACAGCCAAAATTGAGATGGAGATTATTTTCTGAATCATGTGATTGTTAATCAAGAAATTACCTAGTTAAAGTTTATTCAAATACTCAAATATAGAGGGGTTCTTTATTCAAATCAGAAATGTGTGAGTGTTCCAAAGTACACATGTATGAAGTAGAATACAAGCTAAATGGAATGACAGTAGTTCCTACTCATAAAAATTGTGGATTCTCCTTAAATGAGAAACAATCCGAATCTCTTCGAAAAGCCCTAGTGAAATCTTGGGGCTATGAAGATGAGGAAGAATAAAAATAAAAAAGATTGATGACCTAAATCTTACAGAGCAGCAACTGCTTCTTTGCAAGTTTTGGTATTGCATTTACAATCGTGACTACATATACAATGTCCTTGCATCTCACAATCGCATGCATAGTCAGGATCGCCACTGTCGGCTTCACAGCCACATGCTTGATCAGTCATGAAAATGGGATCTCGCACATGATTTTAAAGGTTTAGCATTTGGATTCAAACAGAATTAATTGTTTATTTTTTCTAGCAAAAGATTTGCCGCCTGATGGAGCAGATCAGACTGACCAATGCTTTTAGCAGGGTCATTTTCTAAATCCATGGCAACCTTTAGTACATGAATTAAATCAGGTCTTTTGGAAATTGTATCTTTGATTCTGATAACATTTTGTTTATTGACATATCCTAAATAAAAATAGCAGTCAGACAATAAAGAATTTTCCACAAGATAATCGTACTTTGCCTGAATTATCTTTGAGTGATTGTTTTTTTCAACCATTTCTGAAAAACCTGTCGTAGACTTTGCCATCCGTGACAAAAGAGAGGGCGTTGCCCGTTCGATTCCAATTGAATCAGTAACGACAGACAAGGTTTCATTTATGCTATTTTGTTTTAACCCCCTTAGATCATTTAGCATGTGGGTTGGACTGGGACGCACTCGATTAATGATTGAGATTGCATCTGCAATATAATACGCGCCACATTTTTGCCATATTGTTGCAAAGGGGTCTGAATTTTTTAATGCTTCTTTTGACTTTGAAATACAAAATAATGCATCAACCAAAACTCCTTTTGCGGCATCTTGAAAAATTTTTTCCCTCCGTTCATTAATTTTAGATAAAAGCATTCTGAGTTCCCACCTATCATCATGAAGTATCTTCATTTGATCAAATTGTACTAGGATCTCAGAACGCGTCTCCTCCAATGAGCCATGATGTATTTTTACTAGCTCGGATTCTATTTTGTCAACAGAATCGAATTCATTTTTGCTATCAAAGATAGTAAGATTGTATTCACAACATGAAAATCCTTTTTCATGATTTTTACAACCACCTAATCCAATGGAAAAGTCTTCTTTTGGAAGTTTTTCCAGTAATTTAGAGAAATCCATAAGAGAATTAATTGCGAATTTTCTTTAAAGGATCCAAACAGAAAAAATTTACAAAATGCCCGATTCGAGGATTTTCAAATCTATGAGTTATTCTTTTAAATTGCCAGAGATCTTCGTTTCTACGAGCTCCTATAGTGTAGTCCGGTTAAGCATACTGCCCTCTCAAGGCAGTGACTCGGGTTCAAATCCCGATGGGAGCACTAATTTTTTTAATCAAAGCCAAACCTAAGATCTCAAATTTGTTTCTAAATTTCTATTGAATGATTTCTTAATTTATTGGTAATCTAATAGTAAAAGTGGTGGGGTCATTTCTAACTGCAATCGTCCCACCATGTTTTTCCACTATATTTTTACAACTTGCAAGACCTAACCCCGTTCCTTTGGGTTTTGTAGTAAACAATGCCTCAAAAATTTTTTTAAAATTAGTCTCCTCAATTCCAGGGCCAGAATCCTCAATTTCTACTGAAAGATAGTTTTTGTTTTCGTATGCATGTATGGTAATATTCCCCGAATTGTTCATAGCCTGAATAGCATTTTTAAATATATTACAAAAAACTACAGATAATTTTTTTGAATCACAAGAAAGGGTAAATTCTTTTTCAGGGAGATGAATTTTAACAGAGGGAGGAATTTCCATCAGTTGCATTGATGTTTTTAAAACATTACTCAACTTTGTACTTTCCATGGAAATTTCAGAATGCCGTACATAATCCAAAATATCATTTGAGAGAGATTCTATTTCGGAGATTGCTTGATTAATTAGCGAAAAACATTTTTTCACTTCCTCTGATTTTTTTCCTTCAAGTTCACACTCGAGTAATCCGGTATATCCTCTAATTACTTGAAGTGGGTTTTTCAAATCATGATTTATTCTTGATGAGATCTCACCGATTGTAGCCAATCTTTCATTTTTTACCAATAGTTCTTGATTTGCAATTAATTCTTCTTGCATTTGTTTTTCTTTTGTAATGTCCGTTCTAATCGAAACATATTCCTGAACATTTTCGTATTTATCTAAAATTGGAACAATCACCGTCTTTACCCAATAAAAAGTTCCATCTTTTGCCTTGTTTTTGACCTCACCCTGCCAGGTTTTACCCGAGGCTATACGATTCCACATACCTTTGAAGAATTCTGGTGGATGAAATCCAGACTTTAGAATTCGATGATTTTGATTTAACAACTCTTTTTCAGAATATTTTGAAATTTTACAGAATTTTTCATTTACATATGTAATGGTTCCTTCTTTGTCTGTAATTGCAAGGATTGAATGTAAATCCAAAGCGCGTTCTATTTTTAAAAGGCGCTCAATTTGCTTCGAATCTAGGAATTTTTCCGTATTTTCTTCAATAAGCAACACCGTAAATCAAACATGATAGTTAATAACACGATGTTTGTTGTATGACAAACACATCAATTCTACCAAATCATTTCGTACTAATTTTTCAAGGATAATTTCAGTAATAGCTGATAATCAGAATCAGAAATTTAATAGAGAATCTAGGACATTCACTGGTAAATAATTGAGAAAATCTGGGTGTTTTTTACAAGTTTTTGCTTTGGTTTCTTGTAGAAAACTAATGTCTTGAAAAAAGATAGATACCTATGCGCAAGCAAAGGTAGTTTTGGATTTATTCTCAATTTCTTCTAAAAACAACCATGAAAGTCCCCTTACATCCTTCCATGAAATCTCAGAATCATTCGTTGAGGGTTGTTTTGATAAGGTTTGATTTACCATACTGTAAAATTGTATTTTCTGGATATAAGAGGCGCGTATAACTTATCAATTATTCATAAGAAAAAGGATAAAGTCATTTTCTGCTGTGATTTTTAGAATGGTTATGAGAGAGATTTTTAACAATTGTTTATAAAATGAATGACGCAATATTTCTTGTGTCATTATTTACTTCAGGGGAATCTCTGAGAAAACTCAACCTAAAGGAAGAATATCGCTCTGATCGAAATAATATCTTTTCAGAATTTTTCCTTCCCTGCCTGAGCAATTGTATAGAATACGACAGATGCATAGAATACATTTCTGTTAAAAGTTTAGCAACGCTTGCTTTGGGATTCACCAATTTTGTCAATAACAAAGCAAAATTAAGGATAATCTCAGGACATAGGTTCCGGGTTTCAGACCTAGATCTCTTGACAAAATTATTTGGAAATTATTCCATAAAGGAAAAATTAATTCAAGATACAAAAATAAAGAACCTGAAAAAAATTGTGGAAAATAAGAAAATCGAAATAAAAATTGCTATACCGAATTCTGAGGAAATCACAGGATCCTTTTCAGAGAAAATTGGTATCTTTATTGATTCACATGACGATATTGTTGCTTTTACTGGAACCGCAAATGAAACTTTTGATACTCTGAATAATAATTTTGAGTCAGTGGATGTCTTTACATCTTGGAATGATAAATCCAGAGTAGATACGAAAATGAAAGATTTTGAAGACTTGTGGGAAAACAAAACAAAGTTTATCGAGATTTACGATTTTGAATATGCAGAAAAAAATAACCTTTTAAAGTATTCTTCAGAATGGGCTCTGGAGACTTAGAAGGTAATTTTTTCATTTTTGTGTTTATTTTCCAGAAAATTCATGGTTGAGATTTTATAGTAAATTATTTCGCCACGTCTTTCTACCACTGCAATAATTGGCTCTTTGCCCATTTGTGTTATCTGTTCAATTTTTTTCCGCAGTGAGCCCATCTTTTCTTGCCTCCCCTCATTTAGTCCAAAAATTAGATACTTTGCCCCCTTTTCTCCAAAATGACCTCTCTCGTACACACGAAAATCCGTACCAAATCCAAATCCATCTTTTACGACATAACCACGAACTCGAAGATCGCGATATATTAAAAATTTAGTTAGTATATCAGAGTCGTTTTTTTTGCAAATTTGCAACAATGAATCAAAATCAATTTTCTTTTTTTGTTTCGTTAGAACTAACCTATTACAAAATAGAAGATATAGTGATTCAAATGGTCTTAAAATGAAATCTTTTCTCTCAAGCTCCCCAAAACCTCTAAGCTCAAGGTCATGTTGCATTGCTTTATCTTTGATTATTGTAAGATCTTTTGATAGAATCCCAGTTACTTGTGGTTCTGCCTCAATCTCCATTCCAGATCATTTTGTTTTTTTCAATATAAGCATAGACTAGGTTTTCTTTTGAAACAATTCAAAAACAGCCTACCGTTAAAATATGGGCATCTTTGCTTTAGGAATGAGTGTTATGCACGGAGCAAATTATCGAAAGGGCAACGGACAACCATATGCGAGAAAGGAGTACATAAAAGGCAAACCTCAAACGAAAATTGCCAAATACCAAGGAGGAAAAGCCGGTGATTATGATTATTGTGTACAAATTCTCATCAACGAGAAGATCCAGATAAGACATATGGCAATTGAATCTTACAGATTAGCTGCCAACAAACAAGTAGAGAAATTTGCTGGCGAAACGGGATACTTTTCAAGACTGCGTATCTTTCCACATGTTTTGCTAAGAGAAAATAAAATGATTGCAACTGCAGGTGCGGATAGATTGCAAGAGGGCATGAGAAGAGCATTTGGCAAGGCTGTTAGTTTGGCAGCTCGTGTAAAACAAGGTCAATGCATCATGGAAATTAGCGTAAAAAAAGAGCATTTGGAACAAACCAAAAAAGCAATGAGAAATGCGTGTGTTAAATTGCCAGGAACTCCAACGATTAAAGTAATCCCCTTAAAAGAAAGTTTAAAAAATTAGTTTTTCTTTAAACTCATTTTCGCGTGTTTTAATCAGTTCCAAAAATTCCAAAAATTCCTCATTAGTTGGACTTCGTTTGAGTATCCGTCTGCATTGATAATAAAATGAATTATAGAGTCGTCCAATTACGATCCCATAACCAAACGAGTTTTTCTCAGCACTTAGATTTTCTAAGCTGGAAACAACTGTTTTAATCTCGTTGTTTTTTAAAAAAATTTCAGAAATTTTTTCATGAATTTTTTCTTCCACTCTTTTGTCCATTCTATGTCTTTGCCAATTAAGATTAAAAACACTGTTAAAAAAATCAGTACCCTTTAATAGAGAAAATTAAGAAAATTTCGTTGAGCAGTTGTAGTATAGTTTGGTTATTATTCGAGCTTGCCAAGTTCGTGACCCGGGTCCGAATCCCGGCAACTGCATTTCTATTTTGATTGGGCGCCTTCTAGACCTGTTTTTATGATATTAAGAGCATTAACTGCCCTTTCTGGTCGTGGAAGCTGAATCATAAACACCTTGCTTTCATTCTCAGATCCAACTGGAACTAGGGCCAACATCGAATTTTTTGCCAATAACTCAAAAAAATCAATATGCTCATTGGCATTGAGTAAGTATTTTTCATTTATTCCGCCGTCTGAAAAAGTCATAGAAACTTCTACAAACACATGTCCCATCCCATCTTGTAGGATATTCAGATTAGTGTCTACCGAGACTGCCTTTCCTGCTACCTTTGCCATTATTTCATCAAATTTTCTTGCAGGCAAAATTATGCTCGGAATTGTGGTTCCGCTATAATCAAAGGTCGAAACCCCTTCATGGACACGCTCTAACATTTTCTTTAATTCTTCTTCAGACAATTAATTCTCCTTTATTCTTGAAACTACTTTATCACTAGCCTTAATTAAAAATGGCGAGATAAATGCAGTGATTATTGAAATTACACCAATTAGTGGGAACAAAAATGCACTTGCTGCACCAATATCCACACCTGCTTTAACTATGACAATTGAGAATTCTCCCCTAGGGGCAGCTAAGGTAAATGCAGATCTTAGGGATTTTTTGGTAGGTTGTCTAAATAAAAAGTTGCCCAACAGATTGCCACCGAATTTCATCCCAGTGGCCGCAGCAATGATTGCAAGAGCAAGGAAAATGTAGTTATTTAGCTGGCCAATATCCATTAAAGCTCCAACAGAGACGAAAAATATTGCAACAAACATGTCCTTAATTGGGCTAGACAAGAGCTTGGAAACTTCAGCAGATTTTGATTCAGCGACTAAAACTCCAGCTAAAAATGCACCAATTGCTACCGATAAGCCGACAATATTTGCCAAAAGAGCATAACCAAAACATACCCCCAAAACACTCAAAAGTAAAATTTCACTGTTTTCAGCAGATGCTACCTTATCAATTAATTTTGGAATAGTCCTAGTTCCAATGGTGAAGGTTCCAATAATTAATCCTGCTGCCACCAAAATCACGACAATTACACCCTCAACTGAAATGGTGCCAACAAGGGCAATAGATTGTAAAGATGAAATTAAAATGACAGCAATAACATCTTCAACAATTAAAATTCCAAGAACAAGAATCGATGATTCTCGTTTTATTTTTCCAGCCTCTGTGAGTATTTTTACGATAATTGCAGTACTGCTAATTGATAGTGCTGCAGCCAAAAATAATGAATCCATGAAACTCATTTCAAAGGCATTTGCAACTAAAAATACGACTCCCAAAGTCAAAAACAACCCTATTGTTCCAACACCTATTGCAACTTTTCCAATCGAGCGGATTTTCGAGTAGGGAAACTCAATTCCAATAACAAAGAGTAAAAGAATAACACCTATCTCAGCAAAAAGGTTCAAGGCTTCTACATCTGATAAAATTCCTACTCCATCAATCGCAATAGATCCCGGTCCACCTTCTGGAAGCAGCCAAGCCCACAGCGGCGAAAGAGGTCCAATTAGCATTCCTGCAAATAAATAACCAATTATTAGCGGTTGGCGAATTTTAAAGAAAGCCAATGTGACAATGGCTCCAACAATCATTATGATTGCCAAGTCAGTTACAAAAGTTGTGTGTGGAAGTTCGGGAGTTAATTGTTCCACTATGTTTGACAATGAATCTGTAATGGAGCTTTGAAGATTTTCAGAATCCATCTGAAGAAAATAATTTTGCATCTGAACGCTTGAGGTATAATTCACATAAAAACAGTTAGATTCTACAAATATGTCGACAGTTTTCGTTTTTGATTACAAAAAATATTTTGAACTTGGGATAAAATAATTCAATTTGATTTACCAAATTGCCATGGAGATACAGACATAATCCTGTGTATAAAAAAATGAGAAATTCCAAAGATTTCCTCTTGGCATGATTTATCCAAAATCGAAAAAACCTAGAAGTCTTTTTGCATGACCATATGCCTCAATCTCTTTATGATAGTAATTCACAGATTTACTCGCAGAATGATGATTGGGTTTTCTGATTTTTGATGAGATATACCTGGGGTATCTGACTGCTAAAAACTGGTCAGGTTACAATTACCCAGCTATTAATAGTACGGTACCATACCGTACTGGTATGATTCAGTGTGAATATTGCAAAAGAGGTTTTGTGGAGTCAAGCAACGGACTGACTGAAAAAATCTTCCATGAGTTACTTCATGAGCCAGAAGTTGTTAACCACTAACTTTTTTCTTTTTTTCCCAACTTTTTTATCCATTCCCGGTATTTCTAATTAGTTGGCCACAACTAAAAAAAAATCAGAGACTAAAAAGAGAAAAACTGCGAAAAAAGAACCCACACCTGCGGCGGTTTTAAAAAAGGTGGGAGGGCTTTCGGATACGACCAAAACATTATCAAAAGAAATTAAATCCATGACCAAAATTTTTGCGGATAATCAAAAGGTCCTTTTATCGATGAAAAAAATGATTGATTCCCTTACTTCAACATTAGAATACATCCAAAAACAATCCAAACAAATTAACATCTTAGAAGAAGATTCTAAAAAGCTCTTTTCGGGCCTCAATGAATTTCGAAGTCAATCGAGTCTAGTAAATAAGATAAATTCACAAACAGAAAAACTCCAAGAACAAATTCATAAAATCGAAGATTCGCAAAAAACCTCGCCTCTGAATCAGAAAGTGTCAGAGAGCATGGAGTCGATTCAAAATAATTCAAAGATGATTATCAAAATAGCGCAAAGAGTTGATGAAGTTAGAGAGGATCTGCGAAAGGTTTCCATAAAAAATGAATCAAGCTCAGAGTTTTCTTCAGAATTAAACAACATAAAAGAAAAAATTGATGCAATATCATTCAAAGCTGAAAAAATTGGTTCCTTATCTGGAGTTATCGATGGTTTAAAAAAACAATTCGAAACCATCTCAGGACAAACAAATGCGTTCTCAGATGTACCAGGTAAAATTGATTCCCTGCAAACTGAACTAAATTCCCTAATTAAAAGAGCAGATGCGACTGCATTTGTGGGTGAAGGGCTCAAATCAGTCCAGACAGATTTTTCAGATTTCAAAGATAATGTATACAACAAAACTAACACAATTGAGCAGAGAATCTCCTCACTAGCTGAGATGGTAAAAAGATCGGAGGATTCTGCTTCTGAGTTTCATACCAAAACAGACAAGGTATTCCAAGAGCTTCAAGGCTTAAAACATGTAACCAACAAATCCTCAGATGACTCTTCAAAGGAAATAATGGCATTATTGAAACTATCCGAATATCAATCAAATCTAAGAATGAATTCTGAGTCAAAATACGGCGAGCTAAAAGATCTAGAAAACATGGCAGAGCAAACTGTGCAGATTATTAACATGTTTGACAAGCTATCAATAGAGTCACAACAAAAAATGCCAATTCCTCAAGACGTTCGAAGGTGGGCAGTCAGCAAGATTTTGGATTGTGCAGATAGGTGGGAGATTCGTTTTTCAGATGTCTTTAGTATTTTATCGAACTCACTTGGACGAGATCTGCTAAAAGAAACAATTAGAATAAAACAAGTCAGAGATATTTATGGAATCAGAGCTGTTGATCAAATTAGGTCAGAGTTAAGCATAGCCTAAACATCTAACATATCATCATGGGTTAGTTGTTCTTTCTTTCTTTTTAGAATAGCAAAGATTCCAATAATTACTGCTATCCAAATTGAGCTAAAAATTACATTGGAAACGCTGACATACATGTAGGGAGTTGCATCCTCTAGGTTTTCTTTGATAATTTTAGCTCTATCATTTACATCAAGCATTCCGGTATGATATGCTGAACTATCTCTAGGGACTGTCGAAATCTTTTCGACACTTTGAATCATAACATCCAAGTCAGCCTGAATCCTAGCAAAATTTGTTGTTTCAGTTGGAAATATCCAAACTGGGTTTCCCTCCTTGGGTATGTTTTCCTTGGCGGCGTTTAGATGATTCATAATTGTCTGAGGATCAGAAGAGGCCCCTATTCCTTCTAGGTTACCTCTTGCCAAATCCATTGGATAAACAGTGGTTTGGTATCCATTATAGGCCATAACCGCACCAAAGACAAGAATTGCCATTATTCCAATTAGTGATAATTTGTAGATTTTATTTGCCATTTTTTCTGCCTTTGTTTTGGGGATATTTATCGTTGATTTATTTCTTTTAAATCGTGAATGAGACAAGCT